>WHTE01000092.1 GCA_009377845.1 Nitrospirales bacterium
AAAGCCGAGATTGTATGATTATTTCCTGGAGTTTTATTCCTCACCACAAGGGGATGTTTCAGTTAAAAACGAAAAGTTATCAGTTAAGTTGGAATCCCAAAAAAAAGTAGTACTCGTCGATTTAAAAGATGGGAAAGGAAAAATAATCCATCTGAATAGAAGGGAAGCATTTAAATCTCCTGGCTCAACAAATTCAATTTTGCAATATGATGTTCCTGGATGGGAGGGAACAAATTTCAGAAATGTTTTACAGAAAATAGGGGTCAGGCATGAGTATTGATTTAAGTGTGCGGTTTCTTGTCGGTTCCGGCTATGGTTCGAAAACCGCGCGTGGAATTCCCCAGTGCCCTCTCTCACGTCATTGCTCGTGGCAACTGCCGCACGACTCTCTTTCATGATGAGGCGGCGGATTCGTGATGGGCCCTCTCTGTGAGTTTTATAGTAACGGGCACAATTATTGACAGCGTTTTCTGAACTGGGCCATATCGGCTTTCAAGTTTCCTGAAAACGTCGTGATGCGGTCTGCGATTGCATCTTGATACCCTTCCAGTATGCCCGTGTGTAATTCAGCGGCTTCAATGCGCTGTTTTTTCTCGCGCAAGATATCGCGCATAAATTCTGTGGGAGTGGACTAGAGCGTTCCGTCTCCGCAGTTTCGATCAATAAAGGCGCGAAGCTCATCAGTTAAGGTCAGGTTGAGACTGCTACACCTAGAATTTCTCCTCTTCGATCGATTATCTATTATGGACGCTACGTCGATTATCCTCAATATTCGACATACTCTAAATAGTCAAATAATGAAGGCATTTGCCTGAGTGTATACCAACGTGTTTAGACAATCAGAATTTTGCCTTTTCTTATCCTCCGTGATTCACTTCCAACCATTGAAGTGATCCTAGGTTTTGGATACTGCCTTGGGATAGAGAGTAGACAGAATGAGAGGAATGCTTTTTGTAAGCCTGATATTCTATAAAACAAAGATGCATGAAAGACTCACGAAGAGGCCGATTTCACATCTATGATACATTGGGTTGAATTTGTGGCAGTGGTGGCAACCGGCATATTGCACCTCGTGTTCAAGAGTATTGGGGCCAAGGGACTTTTCATTGCTCTGGCCAGCGTCAGTTGGATTGGCTATATCGCATTTCAGGTTCGGCGAGATCGGACGATGTGGGAGAGTTGGGGTTTTCGCACGGACAATCTCCGACAAGCCTTCTTTTGGCCATCGGTGGTATTTGTTTTGTCAGGTATGGCCATGGCCTGGTATGGGGTCATGACCGGACGAGTGCTCTGGCAAAGCCACATGCTGTTTTTGTTGCTGCTGTATCCTTTGTGGGGAATTCTCCAACAGTTTCTTGTGCAGGCCCTGGGTGTCAATAACCTCATAACACTCTTTCCCCGACATGGTCTGTTGTTGGCTATGCCTGTCGGGGTGGTACTCTTCGCGGTGGTCCATTTCCCAAGCTGGCGATTGATGCTGGCCACGGGCCTTCTGGCGTGTTTCTTTATTCCGTTGTATATCCGCGATCGGAATCTTTGGCCACTGGGCCTCTATCATGGATGGCTGGGCACGTTTTTTTATCTCTGGGTGCTTGGGCGTGATCCGTGGGTATCAGTTTTCGGGAAATAGGAAGTGTGGCCATTATTCGTCCCAACCTCCCGCTTAGGAAACAGGTGGTCGTTCCATCATGCTTTTGACATCTGATGCAAAATATTTTAGCATCATCGCATTATGGCACGAACGACTATAGATATTGATACCCCCATTCTGAAGGAACTCAAGAATCTTCAAAAACGAGAACATCGACCACTCGGCCGGCTCGTCTCTCAATTATTGGCGGAAGCCTTGGTGCAACGGAAACGTCTGAAGGAAGCTCCCTCCCTTACCTGGGTCTCTCGTCCGATGCAAGCCCGCGTGGATCTCACGGACAAAGATGCGGTATATGCGGTTTTGGATGAGCCGAATACGTGAGTTATTCTCTCGACGTTAATCTTCTTCTCTATGCCTCGGATCGCTCAAGCCCTTTTCATGAGGCGGCCAGTACGTTTTTGCAACAGTGTGTCACGGAAACTGAACTGTGTTATCTGGCTTGGCCAACCTTGATGTCCTACCTGCGCATAGCGACACATCCCCGTATTTTCACAAACCCCTTATCGCCTGCCGAGGCATTCGGCAATATTCAGACGCTGGTGAGTTTTCCACAGGTCCGGACGTTGTCCGAAGGAGAAGACTTTTTGGATGTCTATCGGGACATCACGAGTACCATCCCTGTGCGCGGCAATCTGGTGCCGGATGCTCATCTGGCGGCGCTTCTTCGACAGCATGAGGTGAACACCCTCTATACGACAGATACCGATTTCCGGAAGTTTGCCTGGCTTAAGGTCAAGAACCCTCTGGCCTAGTTTTTCCACTTTTTAAAATGAGGTAAAATAGTTTCACAATGAGGGATGTCGGGAATGATCCGTACAAGTGGGTTGAATAGACATGAAGAAATTCGGTATGTAGAGGAGGGTAGAGTCTTCTATGTTCAATGGGAGGAAGTGAGGCTCACATGGAAAATAATCCGCTGGTGATTACCGATCAAGAACGATTGGCGCTGTTATATGAGCGGTTTCGGGATGTGTGTTTGGTGGAAAAGGAAGTGTGGACAGAAATCTATATGCCCCGGCAGGTGGAGAAGGGCATGGTGATGACGAATCAACACGAACGCTATGAAGTGATCATTGACGATCCAGAGGTAGAAGATGCGCTGGAGGCCAATATTCCGTTAGGTTCGAAGGCGTTGGGCGCGGCGATTCAGGAGTATAAGGATCATATTTCGTTTCGAAAGAAATAAGGGTTCATTCGACCAATCTGAACTCATTCTTGGTTTCTCTGCTCAATTGACGTTTCAGCCTCTCCCCAATCCGTGATGGCGGAGTCCTGCAGGGTGTGACCGTTTCAACAGGTCTTCTTTTGGATATCTTCAGTTCGAAGGTTGACAAAGTTTGGAGTATTTCCCCCTTTGCGTTTTCTTTGCAAAGGGGGGAAAAAATTGTCATGAACCTGAAAGAAGGGAGTTTTTGAGTCCTAAGGGGACTTTCTGAGGGGGAAATGTTGGTTATGGTGCGGTAATCGCTTCTTTCTCCGGAGTGGTTACTTTCGGGGAAGCGGGAGGCGGTAATTTTTTGGATTTTTCGGTATCCTGATAGGCTTTGTCTTGCGCCATCCAATCCTGTCTGAGCTTTTCTGAAATGACTTTGGTGAGTTCTTGCATTTCCGGGATCTTGGTCAGAGTTTTGTCATGGGCTTCCATGGCGAAGCCTATGTTGTTCGAGCTGTATTGATCGAACTGTACGCGAATGATCTCTACATTCGGGAGAATTTCTGAATGACGTGCGGCATATGCCTTCCCCTTCTCCGTTAAGCTTTTTCCGTCTTCTTCTACCAGGGCCACGGTGCCGGCAGGCGCATCCTTGCCGGTAAATTTATGCAACTGCCCAAAATCCCCAATGGCATAGCGTATTGTTTCGGTTCCCATGTACCCACCCCTTGTTGTGTGTTGATGATGATGGCCACGAACTAGACAGACGGGGTATGCGTGTCTTGGAGGAGCGATCCTGACAAAGACACCATACATTCCGGTATGTCTCGAATGGTTTTATTATGAAGACTCCCGGGTTGGAGAGCAATGGGCCACGGATCAAAAAAAAGAAGCGTGGGAAATCCCGTCAGCGGCGGTTCCCCGGTCAGAAATATGTGAAACGCGAGGAATGAGGCGCAAGACGTCAGGAGAAAGAAGAAAGGGGCATTCAGCTGTTTAAACCATGTTTCTTTTTCGTATTATTCCTTGCCCTTACCCCCTTACGTTTCACATCTCACGAAGAAAGGTTCCCCCCCCTCTAACGTCGCACCCCTTACTGCTCACAATTTTGTGTGGCCCCTTCGGTCAGACTCAAGGCAGGCTTGTTCAATAGTTCCCACAAGAGCCTTCACATGGAGAAAACGTGGTTAGGAAGGGGACCCCGGAGGTGCATCGCAGAGGGTGTTGATTTCTGCCCACTCCGATTGAAAAGGGAAGATTCGATAGGTCGTGGAGACTGGTGGCATCAACTCTTCGAGATGGGCGAGGCGGTCTTTGGTCGCCGGATGGGTTGAAAGGTAACGAAAGACGGTGCCCCTGGTTTGTTCTTTTCCGAGTTTAGCGAAAAAGCTGAGCATTCCGTCAGGATTGATTCCAGCCTGTTGTAACAACTGGAATCCTTGTTCATCGGCCTGGTCCTCGGCATTCCGGCTGTAAGACAGTGTCTGCAGGGTGTGAGCGGCTTGGAGGGCATACGACACCATGCCGCTGGCATCCCCGCTGAGGGCGGAGATGATGAAGGCCATTGAAACATGCCGCACAATGAGATGCATGGTGTGTCGGAGCAGAATGTGTTGAATTTCATGAGCTAGCACCCCCGCGAATTCTTCCGGCGATCCCGTGTCTTGAAGAAGCCCCCGAAAGACAATCACATACCCGCCCGGGGCGGCCATGGCGTTGACGACGGGACTATCCACCACGGTCACCTGAAACCTATAGGGGAGTGTGTCGATGGGATAGGTCAGAGTCGTCATGATCGATTCGACCGCGTGGATCAATTTCGGGTTGGTGCAGACAGATTTCCCAGCCGTGAATTCTTGTTGGACAAATTGCCCCAACTGGATTTCCCAGGAAAGAGGAATGGCGGCGGTGATCGGCCGAGCCAACCAGGGAACACCCCAGGTGAAGATTCCATAGATGATTGGGATAACGGCGAGTGCGGCGAGCAGAGTCCAATATACCCGTGTGAGCCGTGTGCCGGGATGATGAAAATGGCCGGCGTGCGACCCGCCCTGTTCATGAATCGCGATCAGAATATTGGCGCTGGAGATGACCAGCGTTTCTCCAATTCCTGTCCCTCGCTCGAATCGTACTTCTTCCCCCAAATAGCGCCCCTGGGTCTGTCGGAGTTCCTGGTAGTTCCAAATCCTGGTTATGCCGTTGGCAAAGTGCAGGCTCAGACCGACAGGTTCAACGGTAACGGTCACATGCTGTGGCACCAACGATTGGCCGTCATAATACGATCCTTTCCATTCTGTGGGGTGTGCCATGGGTGTGTTTCAAGTTGAGGAACGCATAAGTCGTAGAGGGAATGTGAGATGAAAGGCAGGAGTCCGGACAGAAATATGCGGGCCGGCCAACTTATCCTAAATCAAAACCGGCGTCAAAGTACCCCGCCAGCTCTTCTCCAAGGGGAGAGGCATCCAAGGCTTCCTGTTCGATGCGTTGAAAATCCAATGGGCCTTGAAGGCTCAGATGATAATACAGAAATTGGAGGTTCCGAACCTGGACCCACGGCCACGCCAATCCAAACGTGAGAATGAGCATGAGGAAGTTTGTGAGACGCAATTCAAATAAATTCCAGGTGGAGGCGGAAAACTGAAAATGCGCGTCTCCGAAATCCGAATGATTCCACTGGTAACGTTGCTTGGCCGCCTGCAGGTAAAACCAGGGGATGAGCAATGTGAGCAATCCTGTGAGGAACACTGAATTGAGGAATATGCCCTGCCAATCATCACGCGGCCACCTGGTGATGCTCGACAGGATTTCAGGCCCGGCGCTCATCCCGATGACAACAACCAGAATCAGCAAGGTGAAGCCCAGGGTTTTCGCGTAGATCCGCAAGAGCTCGCCTCCCGTGCCATCATAGGTGAAATGACGATTGCCGAAGTAGCTGTGTGCGACGAGAAATTTTCGTCTGGCATTTTCGAAAAACGGGTAATAGATACCGGCTGTCAGCGCCGTCAGCAGGATTCCGAGAAACCATATTTTCACGTATTCATACACGCGTCCCCGGAAGGAGAAACGAACCGTTCCCAGGGAGGTCCGGCTCAACCGATAGCGATGCGATCCGACGACGGCGATAGGAATAAAACACAAGACCATGGTCCCTGCCAGGACATTGGGAATCCACCTTGGAATCTGGTCAGACGTGAAGGGAACGAAACTGAGAAAGGCATAAGGAAGACCAAACACTAAAAAGGCTTTCGACCACCCCTTCAGTAACTCTTGTGCGGTCCCATGATAGGAGAAACGAGTTTTGGCAAAACTGGTTTGACTGCTCAAGAATTGGCGAATACGCACCCGCCCCCAGAATGAATACAGGCCGAGAGTCAGCAACGTGAAAAAGGTATTGACGATGAAAATGCCAAAGAGCGTTCGCCCCCGCCCCCAAAAAATGGGATGGTGGATTGGAGACAAGGCGGAATCGTAGGGCTCGTCGAATATGTCCGAAGGGGGAATCAAGTCAAGTGCGCCGGTTTTATCTTCGTTGTCAGATGGCAGGGTGGCTGAATCGGAACGATGTTCCGCTGATGAGCGTGTTGCGTTGGTTTTCAAAGAATCCCGGGATTCTGGGGGAGCAGAGGAAGGATCTTGTGCGAGTGGTTCTCCATTCGGGTTGGTTGCGGTTCCCTGTTGTTGGGAAGAAAACGTGGCTCCACACTGTGAACAGGCCGCTTCATCATTTCCGACCGAACCGCATCGCGGACAGATCAGGGCGGGCGTTAATTCCATGGATGGGCTATCCCCTTGTGGGTTGCGCCTCTCAGCGATTGTCTCTCGGGGTGCATAGTTTCACTCATTTGAGGCTCTATCGGTCTTGTCTGCTACAATCCTAAGATGGACTGTTGAAACAGGTCGCCATACCTGCGCCGGATCTCCCGGCCTTCGTAGCCGAAGCTACTTCGGCGGAGTAGGCTCGGCAGGCAGGCCAGCGGCGTCCCCCGAACCGGTGAAAAGTGAGAAGGAAAAGTAAGGAGGGGGCAGAGCGACGCTCGGAACCTTTTGGCTCTTGTCATTTTACTCCTGACGCCTCACGCCTTACACCTTATGAATCCGTGCGGCCTTGCCACGGGAAATGGCGTGTCTCACGACAGGCCTGGGCGGGTCAGAATGAGGTCTTTCTCTTGTCGAACCTCGGGACAAGCTTTGAACAGTACCTGAATCGTATGGGCTCCATGGAGGATGCATGCAGAAAAGTATAGTTCATATGATTCTGGTCGTCATGAGTGTCGTCGGTGCGGTGGGTTGTGCGGAACTCTCCAATATGCCTCGACACATTAACGATTTAGCCGGGGTCTGGGAATATGAAGACAAGACTGGGTCGTATATCATCCGGTTAAATGAGGAGGGCAAAGGGCCCTATGATTGGGAGGATGGATGGTTTGAAACCCATGAACTGAAGGAAGGAGTGTGGAAAGGAACATGGCTTCAGGCTGGCAATGATCGTGAAGGCGGGTTTGAGTTGAAGTGGTCAGTTGATTCACCCGTGGCTCGGGGATATTGGTGGTATACCCGCATTGGCAAGGAACGCAACCCTCTTGAGCCGGGAGGTACCTTCACCATGAAACGAATGCCCTCTTCCCTCACTGGTGGAAAGTAGGCTCAATGATTTCCTCCTGTGTCAGGAGAGGAAGGGAGATGGCGTTTTCCGGAAGCCTGGGAGCCAACTTTTTCGCAATTGAAGCGGATGGGTGATCTCCCCAGGGGTTTTATCCGGCTTCTCTTTCCCTGACAATGTGCAAGTTTTTAAGGCAGTGATACACAGAGTTTCCCAAAGTTCAGCGAACGTCCATGACATAGAGGGGGTTGGCTATAGAGGAGATTTAGCCCATCACAGGCTTCTTCTCACTTTCCGTAGGCTGGGTGTGGCGAGCGCCATTTTCTCCCTCGCTGACGACTTTTGGCTTGAGCAGGACAGCCTCTAAGACCTCTTCAATCGTTTCCACGAAGACGACGGATATTTCGGATCGCACAGACTCAGGCACATCTTTCAGGTCTTTCTCGTTGGCCTTGGGAAGAACAATTCGGCGCAATCCCACCCGGTGGGCGGCCAGGATTTTTTCTTTAATCCCTCCCACAGGCAAGACCAACCCACTTAAACTGATTTCTCCAGTCATCGCGGTATCGCTCATAACCGGGATTTTCAGTAATAGGGAAGCCAGAGCGCTGGCCATCGTCACACCCGCGGAGGGTCCATCTTTGGGAATGGCTCCTTCGGGCACATGAATGTGCATTCCGCATTGTTTAAAGACGGGAATATCCAATCCTAGTGATTCAGCACGCGACCAGAGATAACTGCGGGCGGCTTGAGCTGATTCCTGCATGACATCGCCAATGTGACCTGTAATAGTCAGGTCGCTGCCTCCCGGGAGAAGGGCGCTTTCGACGTACAGCACATCCCCGCCGGTTTCTGTCCAGGCCAATCCGGTGGCCACACCAAAGGGCAACGTTTTCCTGGCTTCCTCCGGCATAAAACGTTCGATGCCCAACCATTCCGGAAGGTCCCCTTGGGTGATCGTAAGCGATTCTTCCGTCTGATCCGGCGGAGGTTCCGCCAACTGCAGCGCCACTTTTCGGGTTAACCGTCCCAACATCTGTTCTAATTGTCGGACCCCGGCTTCACGGGTATACCGTTTAATAATATAGGGAATCACATTGTTCTCTAGCGTCAGCGGTTTGGACTCCAGGCCGGCTTCTTTCAAGCGGCGTGGCCACAAGTAGCGATTGGCAATTTCCAATTTTTCCTGATGACTGTATCCTCCCAGGCGAATGATCTCCATGCGGTCCAAGAGGGGACGGGAGATGGTGTCCAGGGAATTGGCCGTCGTGATGAACATCACTTTGGATAAATCAAAAGGCAAATCTAAATAATTGTCGCGGAACGTATGGTTCTGCTCCGGGTCAAGAATTTCTAACAGGGCCGACGCGGGATCTCCTCGAAAATCCTGCCCGACTTTATCGACTTCGTCCAGCATAAGTACCGGATTTTTTGCTCCAGCACGTCGCAGGGCTTGAATCAGACGGCCTGGCATCGCGCCAACATACGTGCGGCGATGTCCACGCAATTCAGCTTCATCATGGAGACCGCCTAAACTCAGGCGTTCAAACTTTCTCTCCAGGGCGCGGGCTATGGATTGTCCTAAGCTGGTTTTCCCCACCCCCGGAGGTCCCACTAAACACAGAATGGGAGCCTTGGCGGAAGGGTTCAACTTCAATACGGCCAGGTGCTCAAGGATGCGTTCTTTGACATCCTGGATGCCGTAATGATCCGCATCCAACACCGTCCGAACATGGGCCAACTCCAGGTGGTCTTCTGTGAGCGTGTTCCAGGGCAATTCCAGAACCAACTCCAAATAGCTTCGAATGACCTGGTGATCCGGAGAGGCAGGAGGCAGCTTGACCAGACGCTTCAGTTCTCTCGTCGCTTCGGTTTTCACGACCTCAGGAAGATCGGCCTTCTCGATGCGGGCCTTCAACTCACCCACCTCGCCTTCTTCGGGTTGGGTCTCCAACTCGCCGAGTTCATGTTGAATTTCTTTCAACTGTTGCCGCAGAAAATATTCGCGTTGGGATTTTCCAATTTCCGCTTGGGCCTGGCTCGCGATTTCATGGCGAATTTTGAGGATATGCAGTTCATGCGCTAACGCGCCGTACACCTGACGAAGGACTTCCTTGGCATCGGATTGTTCCAGGAGGCCTTGCAACCGTTCCACATTGAGGTTCAAGAGCGACACGAGCCGATACGCGACGGAAAGAGGATTCTTTTCGGCTCGAAGCACCGCCACCAGTTCCGCCACGCCTTGTGTCGCCAGCAATTCCGGTAACTGGCCAATGAGCTCCAGCAACTCACGATGCAAGGCTTCCAGTTCAAGGTCGGATTCAAGAGTAAGGGTCAGTCGCCGGGATCGAACGATCATATGGGGTTCGGCTTGTTCCATCTTCAGCAGGACCACGCGTTCGATGCCCTGCACGAGAATCTGAAGATGACCGTCCGGGGTTTTGCCCATTTGTTTGATGACGGCTTTGGTGCCAATGAGATAAAGGTCGTCGAACCCGGGTTCCTCCATTTCAGAGTCACGCTGAGTGGCCAGCACTAAGGCTTTGTCTTCGGAGTTCATCGCCGCTTCCACCGCCACGATAGACCGGGGTCGGCCTATCGTGAAGGGGACAAGGGTGTCGGGAAACAGTACCGTGCGTTTGACAGGGACAAGCGGCAGGGAAACAATGAGTTCATTTTCAGTCAGTGATGTATCCATAGTGTTCTTTTGTGTCCTAACGAAAAAGGAGAAGTCGCAGTCCTTCCATGGAGAAAAGATAGGCATCATTTTCCTTGAGTCAACCTGAACGGTCGCAGGACGGTGGTTCTTACGAGCGGGATTCTCCGTGATCCAGATTCCTCCGATTCCTTGACAGGTCTTGGGCCGGATTTTACCATGGTGAGTAAATACTTACTTTATAGGAAGCCTCAATGCCACCATCGCAGAAACGAATACCCGGGCGGGTCCGGAAGGCCAATATCATTCGGTCGGCGGCCTCGTTGTTTGCCGAAAAAGGGTTTAGCGGGACCAAGACACGGGAAGTCGCGGTAAGGGCAGGAGTGAGCGAAGCTCTCATTTTTAAACATTTTCCCAGCAAAGAAGATTTGTATGCCGCCATACTTGCCGAGGAATCTCCGGTCCCGGGATTACTCTCCAGAGTCAGAAAACTGGCTAAGCAACAAAAAGATGTGGAGGTGTTTTCCGTCATTGCCCAAACGGTTGTCCGAGGCGCCCCGGATTCCCATTTGATGCGCCTGATTTTGTTTAGCGCCCTTGAAAACCATGAGTTGTCGGATATGTTTTTTCAAAATCACATCCGGGTGTTTTACGATTTTTTAGCCGGGTACATTCAACATCGCATAGACAAAGGCGTCTTTCAACCGGTTCCGCCCTTAATCGCCGCCCGTGCCTTTATGGGCATGCTGATTTATCATCGGCTGTTGACCGTCTTGTTTCATGCCCAGCTCCCTCACACAGGCGAAGACATATCTCGTACCTTCGTGAACATCATGATGAACGGACTGAAAAACTCTCCGCCCAGAGGGAAGGTTCGAATGCTAGGGAAAAAAAGAAAAGCCCGGAAGAGAAAGACACGCAAGGCATGAACTATGTTGCCCTGAAAATGTTGTTTGGCGATCGAGCCAAATACCTGATGCTGCTGGCCGGGCTCACGTTTTCCACGATGCTCATTGTCCAGCAGGGATCCATCTTCTGGGGTTTGATGACCTGGTCGCAGTCGGGCATCACTAATGTGAATGCGCCGGTGTGGGTGGCCGACTCCAATATTAATCAGGTGGAAGAGATCAAACCCCTCGCCGATACGGCGGTCACGGTGGTGCGAAGCGTTCCGGGAGTGGAATGGGCCCTTCCGCTGTACAAAGGCGTCCAGCGAGCACGGTTGCGGGATGGCAATTACGAACAAATTGCCCTGGTGGGAATTGATTCCAGCACCCTGATCGGCCGCCCTCATACCGTACTGGAGGGAAAGATTGAAGACCTGCGGTCTCCTGAAGCCGTCGCGATTGATCAATTAGGGATCGAACGGTTAGGCGGGCCCGAGAACATTTATCTCGGGACCACGTTTGAAATCAACGATCATCGTGTCAGAGTTGTAGCGATCGTCAAGACCCAAAAAAGTTTTCAAAACTTTCCCTTTGTTTACACCACCTACGAACGAGCCTTGAGTGTGACACCCGAAGAACGGCGAAAACTGTCGTATGTGCTCGCCAATCCTGTGAGTGGAGTCAGTCCCGAAGAATTAGCCAGGCGAATCCATGAGCAAACCGGGTTGGGTGCATTTACCGAGGAACAGTTCGGATGGAAAACGGTTCAATGGATTTTACAAAACACTGGCATTGGAGTGAATTTTGGCACCACCGTCTTATTGGGGTTTATTGTGGGGATGGCGATTTCCGGACAGACCTTTTACCTGTTTACGGTCGAGAACCTGCCGCAGTTTGGAGCGCTCAAAGCGATTGGAGCAAGCACGGGCATGCTGGCACGCATGATCCTCCTGCAAAGTTTTACGGTCGGATTCATCGGGTATGGGATAGGTGTGGGATTAGCCACGCTGTTTGGATTGACCGCAGGGAGCGGAGGGCGGTTGCCCTTTAAAGAAACATGGCCTCTTCTTGTGGGAGTGGCGGTGGCACTCTTGTTGATCTGTAGTATATCGAGCGTGATTAGCATTCGAAAATTAGCCAAACTCGAACCGGCGATTGTGTTTCGTGGGTAACGCGATGAGTCAGAACCCGGTCTCGACGTTCGACAACGATTCGGCTCACTGGCTGGTGCAAGCCAGAGGGGTGACGAAATCGTTTGGGGAAGGAGCCATTCGGATTCCTGTCCTGAAGGGAGTGGATTTAGATGTGGCCCGGGGAGAAGTCTTGTTGTTGGTGGGGCCTTCGGGTAGCGGAAAAACAACGCTTTTATCCGTGATTGCGGGCATTTTAGAAAGTGATGAGGGAGAAGTGAGAATTTTAGGAGAATCCATTCCGGAATTGTCCGCGTCAGATAAAACAAAATTCCGCCGGGATCATCTGGGATTTATTTTCCAGCAATATCATTTATTACCCACCCTTACCGCAGTCGAAAATGCCGCGGTGCCGTTATTGATTCGCGGGGTGTCCAAACACGATGCCCTGGCTCAAGCGGAGGCGGTCCTCGGAAACATGGGCATGGGAGAGCGCTTGGCGGCGTTGCCGACCAGACTCTCGGGAGGAGAGCAGCAACGGGTGGCCATTGCCCGGGCCTTGGTGGGCAATCCCAAGTTGCTCCTTTGTGACGAACCCACGGCAAGTCTGGATGGTGAAACGGGACACCGCATTGTGCAGCAGTTGCATGACGTCGGGAAGCAGCCCGATCGAGCGGTGATTATTGTGACGCACGATACGCGGATTTTTGAGTTTGGCGATCGCATTGTCCATATGGAAGATGGACGAGTGGATCAGATCCAACATGGGCAGGAGGAACCCGGCTAAATGGTCTTGCGGCGTCTAAGTTTTTGGCTGGCTTTGGCGGGCATTCTCCTGACGATTGCGACGTTGTGGGGTGCTCGCGATAAACCGCCTCCGCCTCCACCGATGGAAGCTCCTCCTCAGAATCCGTATCCCGTCACGGTGGCCGCGGCTGGCATTATTGAAGCGGTGAATGAGAATGTTCGGATCGCGCCACCGGTCCCGGGTCTCGTGACGAAGGTCCATGTCAAGGTGGCCGACCATGTCGAACACGGAGACCCGTTGTTGCAGTTGGATGACCGGGAATTACGGGCACAACGGCAAACCAGGACCGATTCGCTCCCGTCTGCCGCGGCGCGGATCGCAGAACAGGAAATCCGGCTACGGGATGTACAGGACCAACTGAAACGGCTTCAGTCGGTCACAGACCGTCGGGCTGTGAGTGAAGATGATGTGCAACGAAAGTGGCATGAGGTTGAAGCGGCTAAGCGGGCTTTGATTCGGGCGCGAGCTGATCTCCACCTGGCCCAAACGGAACGGGATGAAGTGCAAGCGCTGTTAAACCGTCTTACTGTGCGTGCACCGCGGGCGGCGACAATTCTTCAAGTCAACATCCGGGCAGGAGAATATGCCACGGTGAATGCTCTAGAGCCTCTCATCTTATTGGGGGATACGGAGACCTTGCAGGTGCGGGCTGATATCGATGAGGTCAATGCCCCGTTGGTGATGCCGGGAAGTCCGGCGGTGGCCTACCTTAAAGGGTTTACGGATAAGGCCATTCCTCTCACCTTCGATCGTATTGAACCCTACATTGTGCCCAAACGTTCACTGACCGGTGACAATCGAGAGCGGGTCGATACGCGGGTGCTTCAAGTGATATATCGGTTTGAGAAGCCGTCTTTCTCTGTGTATGTGGGCCAACAAGTCGATGTCTATATCGAAGGTTCCAGCAATCCGGTTGGACCGAAAGGCGAAAACCGGTTGGATTCGGCAAACCATCACGATCCTGTCGGTGGTGTGCCAATAGGAAAAGAAAGACAAGAAGGAAATTTTTCTCGAATTTCTGAATGATGGTCGAAACCACATGAGACTATTATGTATGACACAATCTCTCACTCCGCTTAGCCCCGGCTTACAAATGAGAAGGACTTTGTGTTGGAAGCGGTTAATACTAGGTGCGGTGATGGTGGCCTTCGGTCTCCAGGGTTGTCTAATGGGACCGGAGTATCATAAGCCGGACCCGGCGGGTCCTCCTAATTGGGCTGTGATGACATTGAATGGAGATGCTTCCCATTTGCCGGTCTCGATGGCGGATGTTCCCGAGATCTCGTGGTGGCACGCGTTTCAAAACGAGGAACTGAATGGTTTAATCGAGCAAGCCCTGGAACAGAATCATGATATGCGTCAAGCGGGCTTTCGTGTCATGGAAGCCCGGGCTCTCGCCAAAGGGGCTGGAGCGGGTCTGTATCCCAATTTGTCTGTGGATGGAGCCTACACC
>WHTE01000093.1 GCA_009377845.1 Nitrospirales bacterium
CAATGCCGAAACTGGTTGGAAACCAATTTGCCCTTGGTGAATTTGGCGGAAGAGCCCAGTACGGCTCGGGCCGCCGAGCGGTGCGTGAACGATCCAACGGCCGGGGCCATTGCCTCCGAATTGGCTGCTCAGTTGTATGGGTTGAACATTCTGCGGTCCCGGATTGAAGATAGCATTCATAACTTCACCAGGTTCCTTATATTATCCCAACGGGCAGCCGAACGAACCGGCCGTGATAAAACGTCTATCATTGTCTCGGCCAAAGACCGGGTAGGAGCCTTGTATGACCTAATCCGCCCGTTTTCTTCGTACGGCATTAACATGACCAAAATTGAATCACGGCCTACCAGGCGAAAGGTGTGGGAGTATCTGTTTTTTATGGATTTGGAAGGTCACCAGGAAGATGATCGGGTCAAAAAGGCATTGGAGGAAGTGAAGTCCCGTTGTTTATTTATGAAAGTCCTGGGGTCGTATCCTGCCCATCAGTAGGCACTGACGCTGCATGGACACCCGGGGTCATGGAGATGGGAAATATACCTGTGCAGACGTTAATCCTGGATAGATGTGCGACTTCCTCGCTTCACACGAAATGTACAAGAGGAAGGGTGTGACCTAATGCCATTGCGTGTTCATCCCACGATAGCCTCATTAACTCCTTATTCGCCAGGCAAACCACTGGACGAATTGGAACGGGAACTGGGTATTAGCCAGGCGATTAAACTGGCTTCCAATGAAAATCCCTGGGGCCCTTCGCCGATGGCGCTGCAGGTATTAGAAGGCGCGTCAGCGTCGCTTCACCGGTATCCGGATGGCGGGGCTCATTACCTTCGTCAAGCGTTGGCCGAGCGGTTGAAGATTGCCGGCGATCAGGTTCTGGTGGGCAATGGATCGGATGAAATCATCAGTCTTCTCGTCCGCACCTTTCTCTCTCCGGGCGATGAAGCAGTGATGGCCGACCTCACCTTTGTGATGTACAAATTATCTGTGTTGGGAGGGCATGGTGTTCCGGTGGAAGTGCCCTTAACCAATTGGGTCCATGATGTGGTTGCCATGGTTGACGCGGTCACCGACCGCACCCGACTCTTTTTTCTCTGTAATCCGAATAATCCCACTGGTACCATGTTGACGGCAAAGGAAATCAACGGGTGTCTCTCCCGGCTTCCCGATCATGTGGTCGTGGTGTTTGATGAGGCGTACTATGAATATGTGCGGCATCCAGAGTTTCCGGATAGCTTGCAGTATGTTCGTGAAGGGCGGCCGGTGGTGGTGCTGCGGACGTTCTCGAAAATTTATGGACTGGCGGGATTGCGCGTGGGGTATGGGTGTACGACCAAGGAAATCGCAGGGTATGTGAATCGGGTCCGTCCACCCTTCAACGTGAATAGTTTAGCCCAGGAAGCGGCGCGGGCGGCGCTTTCCGATGACGAACATGTGGCCAAAAGTCGAGGGATGAATGAAGCCGAAATGACGTTTCTGGAAGAAAGACTGACAACCATGGGGTTGGAGCCCGTTCCCAGTCAGGCGAATTTTCTGTATTTTAATGCGGGCCTTGATGGAAAACGTGTGTATGAAGCGTTGCTTCGGGAAGGCGTGATTGTTCGGCATATCCGTGGGCAGATGATTCGTGTGACCATTGGGCAACCGACCGAAAATCGCCGCTTTCTCGAATCGCTCGCCCGGGTGCTCTCCACCGTGTCGTAGTTCAAGGATTCTGGGTACACCATGATTATTGTGTTAAAGCCCGAAGCCACCGAGCAGGATATTGAACACCTGATTGACCGCCTCCGTGCTTTAGGTCTGAAAACCCAAATTACGAAGGGGGAAGAACGGACCGTTGTGGGAGTTCTCGGCGATGACCGAGTGCTACAAGGCCAACCCTTGAGCGTGTTCCCCGGGGTGGAAAGTGTGACCCCGATTTTGGCTCCTTGGAAGTTAGTGAGCCGGGAATTTCAAAAACACGATTCCGTGATCGACGTCACCGGTGTGAAAGTCGGAGGACGCCGTATTGCGATTATGGCCGGTCCTTGTGCGGTAGAAAAATTGGAAATCACAGTGGGTATCGCTCAAGCAGTGGCGCAGGCTGGCGCCACCATCTTGCGCGGCGGGGCGTATAAGCCTCGAACGTCGCCCTATTCATTTCAGGGATTGGGACAGGAAGGATTGGAGTTTTTAGCTGAAGCCAGACGGCAAACAGGGCTGCCGGTGGTCAGCGAAATTCTGGATGCTCGTGATCTCGGACATTTTTTGGAAAAAGCGGATGTGATCCAAATTGGCGCCAGGAATATGCAGAATTTCGAATTATTAAAAGAAGTCGGCGCCTATGACAAACCGGTCTTGCTGAAGCGGGGACTGTCGGCCACGATAAAAGAGTTACTCCTGTCCGCGGAATATATCATGTCCCGTGGCAATCGGAATGTGATGCTGTGTGAGCGCGGGATTCGCACCTTTGAGACGCAATATCGCAATACGCTCGATTTGAGTGCGGTGCCAACCTTGAAGGAAATGACCCACCTGCCGGTTATCGTGGACCCGAGTCATGCGACAGGCAATTGGAAACTCGTGGCTCCCATGGCCAAAGCGGCGATTGCGGCAGGGGCTGACGGCTTGTTGATTGAAGTCCATTCCAATCCGGAATCGGCATTGTGCGACGGGGAGGAATCGCTGAAGCCCGGCCGGTTTCAAGAACTCATGAACGATTTGAAAAAGGTGGCGCAGGCTGTCGGCCGAGAACTCTGATCATTCGTATTTGATTTCGACGCTCCCTTCTTTCTGTCATGCCTACTTCCCTTTCAGAACCCATGTTCCGGCAAGTGACCATTATCGGGCTAGGCCTACTTGGGGGATCTCTCGGTCTTGTGCTGAAAGAAAAGGGTTTGGCCAAGACGGTGGTGGGGATCGGTCGTCGAAGAGAAAATCTCGAATTAGCTGTTCAAATGGGTGCCATCGATCAATTTGCCCTGGAGTCCCATCAAGCGGTGAGCCAATCCGATTTAATCGTCATGGCCACGCCGGTTGAGACCTATCTCCCCCAAATTCACACGTGGGGGAAAGATCTCGCACCCTCCACCATCGTGAGCGATGTGGGGAGCGTGAAGGGCCAACTGGTCTCGAATGTTGAAGCCCAATTGCCTCCCTCGACGTTTTTTGTCGGGGCACATCCTATTGCCGGAAAAGAGAAATCGGGAGTGGCTCACGCCGACTCGCGTTTGTTTCAAGGTGCTCGATGTGTCGTGACTCCCACTCCCCGCACGAATGCCAGGGCACTGGAAAAAGTTTGTCACCTTTGGGAAGCCGCCGGATCCGTGGTGCTGTGCATGGATCCCCTGGAACACGATTGGATTTTTGGTGCAGTGAGTCATCTGCCCCATGTCGCGGCCTTTTCTCTCATGCACACCTTGCAAGCTTTGCAAGGACGAACCCCCCAGGCTCGGGACTTACTGGATTTTTCTGGCGGAGGGTTGCGCGATACCACTCGTATTGCGGCCAGTTCCCCTGAAATGTGGCGAGACATTTGTGTCGCCAATCATGAGAATTTGGTGAAGATGGTTGATCAGTATATTCAACAACTGCAAGAATTCCGGGAGTTGTTGAAAAACCGGGATGCCCCTGGATTGTACAACGCGATTGCACTGGCCAAAGAATCAAGAGAGCGGCTGATATGAGTCAGTTCACCATCTTTCCCGCCAAAAACCCCCTCTGTGGCACAGTGTCGGTGCCAGGGGACAAGTCCATTACTCATCGCGCCCTCATCCTTGGGGCGTTGGCGCAAGGCCAAACCCGTATTACGGGCTACTCTGAGGGCGAAGATTGTCTGAATACCCTTCGCGCAGTCCGGGAGTTAGGCGCCGTCGTGCAGGAAATTCCTGAAGGGCTCGAAGTGACCGGCAAAGGGTTATGGGGATTACACGAGCCTTCCAATGTTCTGGATTGTGGAAATTCCGGGACGGGTTTGCGCCTCTTAGCTGGCGTTCTGGCAGGGCAAAATTTCTTTTCCGTTCTCACGGGTGATGCGTCCTTGAGAAGTCGTCCGATGGGCCGGGTGGTTACTCCTCTCCGCCAAATGGGGGCAAATATATCGGGAAGACGTGGCGGTGAATTGGCTCCCTTGGCTATTCAAGGAGCCGTGCTCAAGGCTGTCCTTTACGAATCCCCTGTCGCGAGTGCGCAAATTAAATCCTGTGTCTTATTGGCCGGCCTATTTGCCGAAGGGACCACCATTGTGAAGGAACCTAGAAAATCACGAGATCATACGGAACGCCTCCTGACCTATTTAGGTGTCCCACTTCAGGTCGATGGGTGCACCGTGCATCTTCCAGGTCGCTCATCCTTTGATGGAAAACCGATTGCAGTGCCCGGTGATATATCGGCCGCGGCGTTTTTTATGGTTGGGGCTTCCCTTGTTCCCGATTCGGATATCTTGCTCACCGGTATAGGATTGAATCCGGAACGAACCGGCATTCTGGATATTCTCCTCGAGATGGGAGCTGATATCACCATCGTAAATAGACGGGAAGTATCCGGGGAACCGGTGGGTGATATCCGTGTTCGGTCCTCTCCGCTAAGGGGTATGACCATTGGGCCTGAACTCATTCCTAAGACGATTGATGAATTACCCATTCTGTGCGTCGCCGCCGCTCTGGCCAATGGTGAGACGCGCATAACGGGGGCTCAGGAACTTCGTGTCAAAGAAACCGATCGCATTCGAGCTATGGGGACAGAGTTAGCCCGTCTTCAAGTTGAGATTGAAGAGAAACCAGATGGGTTAGTCATCAATGGAAGATCATCCATCCGGGGAGCGTCGTGTCAGAGTTATGGCGATCATCGGGTTGTGATGTCGCTGGCCATCTGCGCATTAGTGGCCGATTCCCCGATCACCATTGATGATGGGGAATGCGTTGAGACTTCCTTCCCTGGATTTCAAAGTAAGCTATTGGATTTATTGACAAATTCTAAGCGACCATTATAATAATCCAGAAATTACGCCGTGAGAGGAGAACAGGACCGTTCAACGTCGTCGATTACTCATTACTATTGACGGTCCAGCCGGAGTCGGGAAGAGTACAGTGGCCAAGTGTTTGGCTGCACGTCTGGGATATGTGTACCTAGACACCGGGGCTTTGTATCGAGCCATCGCCTGGAAAGTTCAAAAGGAACAACTCGACCCGAACAATCTTGCCCGCATCCAATCGCTTCTTTCCCGCACCGTTTTACGACTGATGCGAGGAAGGGAGGGCCTCTCTATTTGGGTTGATGGGCAAGCGATTGATCAAGAGGTAATCCGGACTCCAGCCATCAGCCAATTGGCTTCATGTGTCGCGGCTCTTCAGCCGGTGAGGGAATGGTTACTTCCGGTTCAGCGAGAGATTGGGGAGGAGGGCGGGGTCGTCGCGGAAGGAAGAGATATGGGGACACGGGTATTTCCGGGTGCTGATGTGAAGTTTTATCTCGATGCGGATTTGGAAGTTCGGGCAAACCGGCGTCAACAGGAGCTAGCGCAAAAAGGGAAAACGATTCATTTGAAGACGGTGCGAGACGACATGGCCGTTCGGGATGATCGTGATCGGACCAGAACTGTGGATCCTTTACGCCCCGCATCTGAGGGGATCATGATTGACACTTCCCAACAATCTGTTGAGGAAGTTGTCGGACACATGATGACAATCATAGCGGATCGTTCGTGAGTGGAGTGGGCTATGGGCTGTTATGGGCCCTATTTAATGGGTTGGCGCGTCTCTTGTTTCGATTTCGGACAGAGGGAGTCCACCATTTTCCCAAGACGGGGGGCGTGATTGTTGCGGCAAACCATGCCAGCTTTCTTGACATTCCCCTGTTAGGGTGCGCGATCCCGCGGCGGGGTTTTTTTTTAGGGAGGGATGATTTATTCCCAAATCGGTACCTGAATTGGGCGTTACAAAGCCTTGGCTGGATCCCTCTGAAAACCCATCGACTGGACAGAAAGGCGTTTGGTCGGGCTCTTTCTCACTTGCGAGCAGGTGAACCCGTAGTTATTTTCCCTGAGGGAACTAGAACGGAGGACGGAGTCTTGCAGCTCGGGAAGCCAGGCATTGGCTATTTAGTGGCTGAATCACAATGCCAGGTGATTCCTGCGTATATTTCTGGTACCTTTAAGGTTCTTCCCGTTCGGGCACGATGGCCAAGGCCTTATCCGATAAAGATCACCTTTGGAAAACCGTTGAAATTTCGTAAAGATGAGGGAAGTAGTTTTAAAGCATTTTATGAGAAAGTTTCCGTGTCTGTGATGGATCACATTGCTCGACTGGGTGAGGTCTCTTCTCCAACTCAAGGGAACTATGAAACAGGTTCACGTGAAAACAAACCGTGCGAATAATAATGGCAATCACAATTTAACCCGCCAAACTCTGCTGGAGGTATCAAAAGTCGGATGAATACTCTTACTCAACAACCTGAAAAAATAGACCGGCAAACCCTTGCCGCTTTGTATGATGAAACGTTTAAAAATATTGAAGAAGGCACGATTACCGAAGGCAGGGTGATTGATATCCAGAGGGATCGGGTGGTGGTGGATATTGGGTATAAGTCTGAAGGTATGATTCCTGCCGACCAATTTTCTCCAGAAGAGTTAGAGCATTTGTCGGTGAATGACCCGGTCCAAGTGTATATCGAGCAATGTGAGGACGCGGATGGCAATCTACTGCTCTCCAAAGAAAAAGCCGACAAGATGAAGGTGTGGGAAGATTTGGAGGTTGCCCATAAAGATGAAAAACAAGTGCAAGGCAAAGTCATTTCGCGTATTAAGGGTGGCATGATTGTCGATATTGGCGTGAAGGCCTTTTTGCCGGGATCGCAGATTGACCTGACGCCGGTCAGGGACCTGGATGGCCTGGTGGGGAAAACCTATAACTTTAAAATCATTAAGATTAATCACCGTCGGGGCAATGTGGTGGTCTCCCGTCGGGCACTCCTCGAAGAAACCCGAGATAAACGAAGACAATCTACATTGTCTACGTTGTCTGAAGGGCAGTTGATTGAAGGGACCGTGAAGAACATCACTGATTATGGGGCGTTCTTAGATCTGGGAGGCATTGATGGCCTGTTGCACATCACCGATATTTCCTGGGGTCGTGTGGGACACCCATCGGACATGTTCTCCATGGGAGATCGTGTTGAAGTCTTAGTGTTGAAATACGACCGGGAAACGGGTCGCATTTCCTTGGGCGTCAAACAAAAAACTCCTGATCCCTGGACGAAAGTCGAAGAAAAATACCCTGCAAGAAGTCGAGTGAAAGGGAAAGTGGTCAGCTTGACCGACTATGGCGCATTTGTGGAATTGGAACCAGGCGTTGAGGGGTTGGTTCATGTGTCGGAAATGTCATGGACTCATGAGGTTCGCCATCCTTCAAAAGTGGTATCGGTGGGCGATGCCATTGAAGCCCAGGTGCTCCATGTTGATCAGCATAGCCGAAAGATTTCTCTTGGAATGAAGCAAACCGCTCCAAATCCTTGGGATATTATTGAGGACAAGTATCCCGAGGGCACTGAAATTGAAGGCAAAGTGAAGAGCGTGACCGACTTTGGTGCATTTGTGGGGTTGGATGAAGGTGTCGATGGGTTGATCCATATTTCGGATATGTCATGGACCAAACACATTAAGCATCCATCCGAGCTATTTAAGAAAGGTCAATCGGTCAAAGCCATTATTTTAAAAATTGACAAAGAAAAAGAACGCTTATCTTTGGGGTTTAAACAGTTGATCTCGGATCCATGGTCATCCGAAATTCCTCAACGATATCATGTTGGCGAAACCACCATGGGCAAAGTTTCCAAAATTGCCGACTTTGGTGTTTTTGTGGAATTAGAAGGCGGAGTGGAAGGGTTGATACATGTCAGTGAGATCGGGCCGGATGTGCAGGAGCGCCTGGAAGAAAAGTTTACGGTTGGCCAGGAAGTGGCGGCGAAAATCGTCAAAGTAGACTGTGATGATCGGAAAATCGCCTTAAGTCTTTGGGAACATTTGAAGGACTTAGAGCAAGGCGAAGTTGATGAGTTTAATAGTTCTCAAGGGAGTGTGGACCAGAGTTTTGGCCGAGTTGCACAGAAGAAAGATCAGCGGGACGAAGACGAATAGATCCCCATGACCAGTCCTGATTGGAAAAGCGTAGTTTTTTCTATGGCCAGAACAGATTGTTATGAATAACGGGTACCCTCGATGGAAACGCGTGGTGTGGATGGTACTCGGAGGGGTTATCCTGTTTGGAATCGGGAAAGCACTCCTACCTGAGATGCTTTTAGCTGGGAAGGACGGGGTTGCCATCGTTCGGGTTGAGGGCCCCATTCTTGATTCGTATCAAACGGTCGAAGAACTGAAAACCTTTGCTGAAAATCCTTTGGTCAAGGCGATTGTGGTCAGAATTGATAGCCCTGGAGGGGGTGTGGCACCTTCCCAGGAAATTTATAATGCGGTCAAGAGAATCAGAAAAGAAAAAAATAAAACGGTTATCGCGTCCATGGGCACGGTTGCGGCGTCAGGAGGGTATTACATTGCTGTCGCCACCGACCGCATTCTGGCCAATCCTGGGACCTTGACGGGAAGTATTGGTGTCATTATGCAACTGGCGAATTTTCAGGAGTTGCTCGAAAAAATCGGTGTCAAAAACATTGTGGTAAAAAGCGGAAAATTCAAAGATATTGGCTCTCCTTTTCGTCCTATGCAAGACGAAGATCGGAAATTATTGCAATCCGTGATGAATGATGTGCATCGCCAATTTATTGAGGTTGTCGCCGAGGGGCGGTCCTTGGATTTGGCCGAAGTCGAGCTGTTAGCGGACGGGCGGGTATTTACCGGACAGCAAGCAAAATCTATTTTGTTGGTTGATGACATCGGAGATTTGCACGATGCCATTAAGCTGGCTGGCGAATTGGGCGGAATTGAGGGCGAACCTCGGGTCTTGGAGACGAGCAAACCCTTTTCATTTAGGGATTTACTCCAAAACACATTTCTCGGAAACGTTCGCACGTTTACCTCTACTCCCTTTTCGATGCCGTTGCTTTACCTCTGGGTGGCCTAATCCGGACAAGAAGGACAAAAATACTGCTAATCATGAATCACGTAAAATGAAAAGAGTGGAGTTTGGAGAAGAAGGTCGCCGTGAGAAGGAGGGTCGGATGACAAAAGCGGATCTCATCGAGAAGTTGGCGGAAAAAGCTCCCCAATTAAGTCGAAGACAAGCCGAGGTAGTGGTCAACACCATTTTTGATTCTATCCGTGACTCTTTAAAACGTGGAGAAAAAACGGAGATTCGCGGGTTTGGGAGCTTTCGTCTTCGACACCGGCAGACGAAAGAGGGACGTAACCCAAAAACGGGAGAGTCGGTTTCTGTCCCTGAAAAACGCATGCCGTTTTTTAAAGCCGGTAAAGAAATTAAAGAATTGTTAAACCCTAACGAATCCTCTGCCTAAGCCATGTCTACTGCTGAGCCATCACCGACTGTACAAGAGATGCCCTGGACGAAAGAGGCGTTGTCTCGATTAGAGCGCGCTCCCGGATTCCTGAGGGGAATGGTGTGTCGTCTTGCAGAAAAAAAAGCGAAAGAATTGGGGTATGCAGAAATTACGGCAGAAATTTTAGACCAATTCAAGCAGCAAATGATGGGCTCGATGGGTGGTGCTGCAGGTCTGACGCAAGCGGCTGAGGATATGGCTCAAGGGAAACTCCCCTGGACGTCCGAGGCACGGAAGCGATTAGAAGCCGTTCCAGAGTTCATGCGAAGCATGATTGGCAGGATTGCGGAGGATGTGGCCAAAGAACGAGGTCATCTGGAAGTGAATGTTGAATTATTTGAAAAGGTCGAAGCCTTAGGGGATTTGCCGCTTGAGAGCAGCGTGCCCTTGGAATGGACCGACGAAGCGTTGGCCTTGTTGAAGAAACGCATTGAGGATTCTCCTCCGATTGCCATGGAATTTGTCACAGATATGTTAAAGCGGGATGCCGAGGATTTAGCCCGGGAGCAAGGGATCGAGAAGATTGACCTTGAGATCTTGGTCCGTCTCTGGGAAGCCCCACCCACACAGGTGGCTTGGACGGATGAAGCCTGGAAGCGTCTTCATACCGCTCCGGATTTTGTCAGAAGCGGGATTCGGAAAGCGGCAGAGCGTCGGGCGAGAAAACTCGGGCTTACTACCATTGATTCTGAGCACCTCACCACCTTCCGGAATGAAGCGATGATGAAAGCGGTGAAACGGATTCGGAGTTTTGGCTATCAGGAACTGACCTTTGATGCGTTTGGTGATGCCATGCAAAAAGTAAAACGATTAAAGGGGAATGAACAGGCGGAGCACCGCTTGGATGAGATCAGGGACTATATGAAGAAAAAACCTGATGTTGGGGTGTTAGGGGAAGAACTAATGACCCGTTTTCGAAACTATTTAAAAGGAGAAGGAACCCTATAGCTGGTCTTTGCCTTGTTTGTTTCTCCTAGTATTTAAGGAAAACCTCCCGAAGCTTTTTTCTCCTCAATCCCCCTGAGCGGCTTCTTTCGCAAGTTGATCCACGATGTCATTTTCCGGATTCCCGGAATGGGCCCTGACTTTGACCCAGTGAATGGTGATGCCTGATTCTTTCACTGCGTGCGCATAGGCTTGGGTAAACGGTAGCTTGGCTCGCCAGGCTCCGGTGGCCCAACTTTCTAAGCCTTGGTAGTCATAATAGATCGTCATTTCGGTAATCCCTTGGGACTGGCACCAATGGATGGCTTTGAGGATGGCGAGAATTTCCCCCGCCACATTTCGGTGGTCAACTGCCGCGTGAGGAATATCGTTGCCTTTGTCCCGGTGAATTTCTACTCCATTTTTTTTGACGAGTAATCCCCATCCCAGTCGCAGTGAGCCATTGGCTTGCGGGAAGCAGGATCCATCTACCCATATTTCGATGAGCGGGGAGGAAGACTTTTTTGGTTTTCTCTTAGTGATTGGGTGAATGACTTTGGGAGGTGAGACAAAGGCTTCGGCTTCTTCGCGAGTGGGAAAGGCTTTATATTCGGCACCGGGAAAATGGTGTACTTGTGCCCGGCAGGCTTCCCAACTCTCAAAGATTCCAGTCATGCGGCCTCGGCGAACCCCATAGAATTTCATGGATGGTTATTGTTTTGGATTGTTCACACAGAAGCTCCCTTGTCATGGATAGGTTCGAGAGCTGGTGTCTTTCATAAGAGTTGGTCTTAGGTATTTGGCTACCGATTGGCTCCACCTTGTAATGCCTTGATTTTACCTTTGGCAAGGTCAACTTTTGCCGATTCCTCAGGTTTGTCCTCAGCTAATATTAAAAACGTCTCATATTCTTGGATCGCGCGCTTGGGGTTGAGCGATTCATATGCTTCAGCCAAATTAAACCGGGCGTGACCATAGTCTGGCTGTAGGGCCAATGCCTGTTCATAGGTTTCAATAGCTTTTGGCAATTCTCCCAGTTGTGCCTGTACTGAGCCATAACTATTCAAGATTCCGGCGGAGTGCGGCTGAATGGTTAGGGCTTGTTGAAGCGCGGTTTTTGCTTCGGGTAGCCGTCCCACACTTCGCAAGGCTAATCCCAGACGATGGTGGGCTTCCGCTAACTGCTTCGTTTCCGATAATCCATATTGAATAGCTTTTTGGTAGGCGTCCAAGGCCATATCTGGCTGTTTATTGCCGCACGACGCAAATAAGAAAATCTCCCCTCTGGCAAATTGCTGAAGTCCTAAAAATTCCTTTTCAGGCTCCAATTGGCCATTCGCGACCGTGAGGTTTTGCTGCGGGGAATCCGGGTCATCGATGTACGAGAGAAATTTTTGATGACTGCCATCTAAGAGTGTTTCATATGGATCAAGGACGAAAACCGCCATCACCAGTCGGTCCTTCTGCCCAGGGGTGTGTCGGATGAAATATTGATGTGTGGTGGTGGCTTCTCCGGTTCGATACAAGGTGGCAGAATCGGGGGCTTGTCCTTTCAGGAGCTGCGAGGAGTGAAAAAAGAACTCACGAGCCGGGGGTAATTGGGAGAGGGTGCGACGAAGCTTTGGATAGCCGTTCAAAGATAGGCCATGGGGGAATACGGTGATGACACCCACAAGAGTCTGGTCTTCATTGAACATGAACCACTGTCCTTGCTTGTTGGGAGATACGACCTCTTGAAAAACTTCTTTTCCTCCCCCCCAAGGGGATTCTGTTACCCCGGTTGTCAGCCAACTCGTTTGAGCTTCTGCTTTGGTTTGGCACAATGTAGCCTTTCCTAAGAGGTCGAGGTCACTTTCAGAGGGAGGGAGGGGAGAGGTCGGGGATGAACCGGCACAATGTGGGAGCAAGCAGAAAAGCATGAACGCTTTGAGAAGATTGGCTGTCGCTGTATTTCTGTGTGGTCGGCTGTTGTGCTGGGTATTTTTTGCAATCATCGCTGGCCCTCGAAGATGGGTATGTGATGGGGCGCAAATTAAGGGCGACTGACTTGCTCGAGGCTAAGACGGCTAGTTGGGGGCAAATTCGCAATCACGAAGGCCGCGTTCCTATTCGATGACGCCCCGAGTGATGTTGATGACGTGAAGAAATTGATCAAGGCAAGATAGATGTATATGGTGGGCGATACTGGGATCGAACCAGTGACCTCTTCCGTGTGAAGGAAGCGCTCTTCCACTGAGCTAATCGCCCGCGCGAGCCAATTTATCACAATGCCATGGAGGGAGCAACGAAGTCAGCGAGGCCGGCAAGACGTGTCTTGACGGTTATGGAAAGTGTGGAGTAGGCTGAGTTGAGGTGTTTCATCTACTTTGTCAAGGAGGTGCACCATGGACAAACAGGATCGAAAATATGATTCTCGAAAAACCAGTTCTCCCAAAGAATCGGAAGACGTTCAGGCTGATCCCAAAGTTGCGGAAACCGGCCAACGTTTGAAAGAAGAAATGGACGACTTGGTTGATGAAATTGATAAGGTCTTAGAAGAGAATGCCGCTGAATTTGTGAAAAATTATGTGCAAAAAGGCGGAGAATAGATGAGTATTGCTGTTTGAGTCCTGAGATTTCACTCCTGTCTTCTTCTTTTTCTACTTTCCCGCCCGATTTATTGACGATCCGTTGCCATCTTCATCTCTTGCTCTTGGGCTGATTGCAAGTGGAAGTCTTCCGGCCTCTCAAAGTAAAAATCGATTCTGTGTTCCATGAATATCTTTGGGTTGTGAATGAAGGCCCCCGGAGTAATTGTCCGTATAACATACGAGGCCTTGTCGGAACTGTAAGGGGTTAGGGTCACCGCTTACGGAGTTGAGAGCCTCGGCAATTATTTTCATTTTTTGTTATGATTAACTCGCTGTATCGCGAGATATTTTGAATGAGGGGCTTGAATAAATGGGCGTGACGCATTTGCCAGACATTGAGCAGCTTATGGACCAGGTAAAAGCCTATCACCCGGAAGCTGATACCGGCCTCATCCGACGAGCCTATGATTATTCAGCTAAGGCTCATGAAGGCCAAACTCGGCAAACGGGCGAGCCATATGTGCAACATCCGTTAGCGGTCGCAGGAGTTTTAACCTTTTTGAAATTGGATGTTCCCGCAATTGTCGCGGGGCTTCTGCATGACACTCTTGAAGATACTGTGGCGACCCGGGCCGAATTAGAAAAAGAATTCGGGAGCGAGGTCGCTCGCTTAGTTGAAGGGGTCACCAAAATCGGGCAAATTCCTTTTAAGACCTATGAAGAGAAGCAAGCTGAAAATTTCCGGAAAATGGTTCTCTCCATGGCTGATGATATTCGAGTGGTGTTTATCAAGTTGGCAGATCGCCTGCATAATATGCAAACCCTCGAGGCCTTGCCGGATGATAAGCGGAGAAAAATTGCCCAGGAAACGATGGAGATCTATGCCCCCTTGGCCAACCGGCTTGGCATGAGTTGGATTAAGCAGCAGTTAGAGGACCTGTGTTTTCAATACTTGCAACCGGATGCTTATTCTCACTTGAAATTGCGTTTGGCCAAAAAGGATGAGGAGCGACAGGAATATATTCAATCTTTGATTGGCCTGGCTCAGCAGGTGCTTGCGGAGGCGGGTCTTCCCGGACAGATTGATGGACGTCCTAAGCACCTCTTCAGTATCTACCAGAAGATGGAGCGCCGGTCAGTTTCTTTTGACGAAATTTATGATTTGACGGCCATTCGCATCGTGACGGATTCCAAAATGGATTGTTATGCCATTCTGGGATTGATTCATTCCATTTGGCCTCCAGTCCCCGGCCGCTTTAAAGATTATATCGCTACCCCACGTTCGAACCTGTATCAATCGTTACATACCACGGTGGTTGGTCCCCAAGGCGAGTATGTGGAATTCCAAATCCG
>WHTE01000094.1 GCA_009377845.1 Nitrospirales bacterium
ATTAGACATTCCTGTGGCGCTCATTCGCCCTCCCGCCTCGCTTCTCTCCGTCCTTCGACAGCATGGCATGCATGAACTGCCACCGGTCTTTTTGCATGAATACGATGCCAGAATGTTGAATTAAGCCTTCTTTCTTCCAGCCGCGGACGATTTTTCCCCAAAAACGCCTACCTCAAAACCACAAGGGTTATTGAGGCGAAAATTCCAAAAAATATTGTTTGGGGAGGAATTTATGCTCTCGAACGAGGTGGTACCCGGCTTGTTTCATGTCCTGAAGGACTTGCTCCCTTGGTACAAGATGATGTTTGGGAAAATTGAGTTGACCTGAGCGTTCATCGTGGTAGAAATCAATAATGACGACTCTGCCCTGAGAAGTCAGTGCCTCACGGACTTTAGCGAAATAAACAGGATGATTCGTCAGATGATGATACGCGTCGCAAACAAACACCAGATCTATCTGGTGGGAGGGTAATTGCGGATCGTCCGGATTGGCGAGAATGAACGTCGTTTGATTAGCCTGTCCGAGACGTTCAAGGATCTGCCGGTTGTAATCCAACATTTTTTCCTCTACATCCACTGCATACACTTTTCCCTGTGTTCCGACCTGCGAAACAAGGCGTCGGGTAAAATAGCCGGAGCCCGCACCAATGTCGGCGATAATCATACCCGGCTGGAGAGACAACGCGGCAACGACTTCATCGGGTTTCTGATACTCATCTCGTTCCGGTCGTTCCAGGGCTTGAATGTATTCGGCAATGTCTCGTGGGCCATGGTGGTGGGCACAGGATGTGAGTGCTCCGATAAGGAAGATCAACACCAATTTGGACACAAGGAAAAACTGATTGCCGGGAGGTTCAGAAAAGAAGGTGTGTTGTTTCATAAACGAATCATTTTTCAAAGGACGGTCCTTTCTTTTTTCGGGTATGCCGTCCCGGTAATGATAAAACCGGGTGGTTTGGGTAATTGATGATGCCCCTGAAAACGCCATTGATTTCCAGTGCGCCACTTTTTGATTTTTTCAATACTATAGACACCGTCTTTAGGCGAAACAAGTAAAAATTCTCCGGCCATCAGTGCGGCAAAAGCCGGACTGATTTTTGCGAAATTCTTAGACTTTTGGAAAGATCTGAATGATTTGGCAGGAGTGGAAAGCAGCCCAGTTCACTCGGTGATAGTTTTCGGATGGCCTGACTGTGTTTCCAAGAGTCCTGATTTGTTGGCGTCAAACAAATGGTTGTCGGCTAAAAACCCGCTGGCGATGTGAATGATCCGGTCAGGAGTGAGAATAGGGGGATGTTGTGTGTCTGAGTTGGCTATGAGAAGGCCTCCTCCTATTCAAATCTTCATGACGCTGGGCACGTCATAGGCTATTTCCTGCTTTAGGTAACGGGAAATGGATTCGACCAATCCAGGTTGACATGAGGGTAATAAAAAAAGGGACTTGGTTAACCAAGTCCCTTTTTCGGAAATCCGGATGTCTGACAAGTTAGAGTTGCCGTAAAGCGGCCACCCGATCGTCAATTGGCGGGTGGGTGGAAAAGATTTGCATGAAACTCCGGGTTTGGCCGGAAATTTTCATCGTGGCTAAGGCATCCTGAGTACTATATTCGAATTGTGTGCGTTGCACCCAGCGATCAATGCCCTGGAGGGCGGAGATCATATGTTCTTTTCCTACTGTGTTGGCCGCAAACCGGTCGGCGGCAAATTCCCGACGGCGGGACCACCAACTAATCGGAATCATCGCCAAAACGGATAGGATAATTTGCAAAAAGATATAGACGGCAAATCCAAGTGCCGCATTACGCTCTGCCATTTGCCGATACACCATACGGCTGATGAAGTACACGAACGTATTCATGAGGCCTGCCAACACGGTCGTGGTAAACATGTCTCCGTTATAGACATGACCCATCTCATGAGCGAGGACCGCCCGGACTTCCCCTTCATTCAGATTGTTTAAGAGGCCGGTTGAGACGGCCACCATCGAGTTGTTTTTGGTTGGTCCTGTGGCAAAGGCATTGGGATCCGGTGATTCGTAAATCCAGACTTCCGGCATGGAGATATTCAGCCTTCCGGAAATTTTTTGGACTGTTTCATACACCATTCTTTCGGCTGGAGTTCGTGGTTGTGTGACTTGAGTGCAGTCTATAAAGGCCCTGGCCATTTGTTTGGAGAAGGCCAAACTAATAAAGGCTCCCCCGAACCCGATGACAAAGGCCCATAACAGGTCCTGCTGGGCGAACGAGCCACGGAGATCGATACCAAAGGCAGGCAGTACCACTTCAGATAAAATGGTGAACGTAATCGATAGGGTAATAAAGATCAGGACATTGGCAATAAGGAGTAAACCAATCCCTTTAAGTTTTTTCATAAACAATCTCCCTTAATTTTTCCACCTAAACCTGGTGGATGAACACTGATTTGTTCGACATTATTAATGAATGCTTCAATGAACTCTTCAAAGGCTTTCCGATGCGTGGTTGTCTGATTCAACATGTTGGAAGATAACATCTTTTGTTTGAGAGTCAAGAGTGGGTATTGCGTGATTCTTCTCTGGGAAACCGTTATGATATCTCTTCTGGACAGGAGATCTTTTTCCTTGTCATGCTCTATTTTTTCTATTATACACGATTGATTGTGGGGATTGCCGTGTTGGTGGGCCAATGGGCTTTTACCCACGGCCTCTACGCCCAACCTGCGGATTCCTCCTTGCCTCACAGGGAGGCATCCGTTGGGCAACAGATTATCATTAGTATGGAAAGTTATTCATTTACGCCGCCCGAAGTGGTCGTGGAAGCGGGCAAACCGATTACATTAACCTTGAACAATGAATCCTTTTTGATTCCCCACAATTTTTTGCTGGATGACCCCAGCGGTATCCGTCTGGTAGACGCTGATATTTCCAGTGGCGACACTGAGGTCGTCACCCTGACTTTGATTGAACCTGGAATCTACCCCTTTTACTGCGATAAAAAACTCTTTTTTTTCCCAAGCCATCGTGAGCAAGGAATGGAAGGCCGTCTCATCGTCCGCTAGCCTATGCGCCTTTCTCCATCGGACCAAATTCTCCTCAGGGATGTTCTCAAACGGGTCTCCCGCTCATTTTATTTAACCCTTGCCATTCTACCTCAGGCAGTCCGTTCGCAAATCGGGCTGGCCTATTTGTTGGCCAGGGCGGCGGACACGATCGCCGATACCGGAGAATTAGATGATGCGGTCCGCTTGGAGTGCTTGCGCCATTTGAAGGGCCAGCTTTGGGGAAGCGCTCCTGATTGGGGACGGATCCAAAAGATCCAGGCGCGAGTCATCACCAAACAACCAAACCCTGATGAGCGTCGGTTGTTGGAAGAGTTGGATGGGTGTTTCCGGATTTTTCAAGGATTTAGTCCGACCGACCGGTCCCATATTGCGCAAGTCTTGTCGGTGTTGATTGGGGGAATGGAATTTGATATCCAACAATTTCCCAAAAAGAATGGGCAGACGGTACACGCGTTAAAGGCCATCCACGATTTCGAATACTACACGTATGCGGTTGCTGGATGTGTTGGAGAGTTTTGGACCAAGATGGTGTGCAGCCATCTTCCGGGATTTCGGCAATGGGACCAGTCATGTATGATTCCCCTTGGCATTCGCTATGGGAAGGGGTTGCAGATGGTGAATATTCTTCGGGATTTGCCAAGAGACCTGCGGAATGGGCGGTGTTATATCCCGATGGTTTTGCTGGATCAGGTGGATCTCTCTCCCAATCAGCTTCTGGATGAAGCATCGGCTCAGGCGTTTCGACCCCTCTTCCGGAAATTGATTCAAGAAGCTCGTGATCATTTAGATCAAGGCTGGCGCTATACGATGGCCATCCCTCGAATGGAAATTCGTCTTCGCTTAGCCTGCATGTGGCCGATTTTGATTGGGATCCGCACCTTGCAACAATTGTCTGTTTCCCGGCTTGTGCTGAGTCCGAACAGTCCCATCAAGATTGCACGAAGCGATGTCTATCGAATCGTTGCCACCACCGGGCTCACCGGTGGTTGTGGCACGGTGGGAACCGCCTATTGGGGATATTGGAGAAAACGGATTGTCTAATGAAAGTGTTGAGAAATCATGCCCTGGAGTCTGGTCGAAGGGGCCGCCGTGCCTCCGCCGGAGCTCCCGGCCTTCGTAGCCGAAGCTACTTCGACGGAGTAGGCTCGGCCGGCAGGCCAGCTGCGTTCTCCAAGCCAGTGAAAAGTGAGAAGTCAGGAGGTGGGAGAAGGACACGCTGAACGTGTTGACTTTTGTTATTGTATTCCTTACTCCTTGCAATCTTTGAGCGGGCCTCCCTCGTCGAATTCGGGAAAAGATTTGAACACTCCCTCTTTTTTCCTGGTTTACTCTTGATTCGGAGTGAGGAGTTTTTCGCCTTTGCGAAAGACTACGTAAATTGACTGGGTTGGACAGGCATCCAGGCAGAGTCGACATGATTCCAGGCACCGTGACGAATCAAACTTATAGGGAGGGGTCGAGAGCCAGGCTCCCGTCGGGCAAATTGGAATGCAGATCGCATTATGGGTGCAACGGTCTGGATGTCGGACCAAGTGGTCTCTTCTCACCATCATAGGGTTGACTCCTTCAAAGAGGCCTTGAGAAAACATCTCAAGCATATTCATTGTGATCGATGACTCTCCATGTCCCATTTTTTGACTAATTCCTGAATGCGAGATTTGAGTTCGGGAATCCGCTCGAGATTGTTATCAATGGCATTCAGAATATTTTCCAATCTGGCCGTGCGTCCGGCTTCCTGATCCAGGCGTGAGAGATGATCATATTCTTCAAACGCGCGGGTATGAATGGATTCGAGATGGGGACGGGCGGACAAGAGTCCTGCGGTTACCATTTGCGGTTCGTCATGGACGGGTGGTGTGACAGCAAAGCGGCCCTGGGATAACAAGAGGACCCGATGTGGAGCATATTCGGGAATAGGAAGTACCTGCTCAATGGTCGCTCCAAGACCCTGTTCCCAGGAAGAGAGCCATCCTGGAAAGGATTTCAAAAAAGCCACTTTTTGCAAGTTGGCTTTCCATTTATCTTCATTGCCCATAAGATGAAGGCTTTTCTTATTCAACCCTGCAGGATTGGGGAGCCGGATTGATTAGAGCCCGTCATTCATGACGAGGTAGAGAGGCGTTAGGATTTGACAATGGGAAGCGAGCCATTTTTCCCCGGCATCAGGAGCCGTTCCACGATTTCCCCTTTGCCAATATGTCGTTCCATGATTTCCGTGACATCGGCTTCTTTCCCCACCCAATACCATACGCCTTCGGGGTATATGACCACGCTTGGTCCGTACTCACATTGGTCCAGGCACCCGGCCTTGTTAGCCCGAACGATTCCCTTTAACCCCAGGCGTTCGACTTCCTTTTTGAAAAACGCGTGTAACCCTACAGAGCCCAAGGCCGAGCAACACCCTCGGGGGTCTCCCTTGGGACGTTCATTGATACAGATGAAGATATGATGGGTGAATTTACTCATATTCTTGAATTTTCAACAAAACGACCGAAAAAGAGAAGAGGAAAAACAGTGAACCGATCTTACCTGAGGGTTCTGGAATCTGTCTAGATCACCGGGGGGAGTGGACGTGAGGGCCCTCGTATTTATTGGACGAAACGCACTTGCTCGATTCAAAGTGGTGCGAGCGTAACTCAGAGCAGCAGAGAGGATAAGAGGTCAACGTATGGTGATTGGTGTACCAAAAGAAATCAAGGATCATGAATTCCGTGTGGCGCTGACTCCCCATGGTGTCAAGGAATTGTGTGGTCGGGGGCATCGGGTAGTCGTCCAACAGGGAGCCGGGGAGGGAAGTGGGTTCGGGGATGAGATCTATCGGCAAGCTGGAGCCGTGCTCGCACCAACGGCGCAAGCGACGTATGGTGATGCGCAGCTCATTGTGAAGGTGAAGGAGCCACAGCCTGCAGAGTGGCCCTTCCTGCGAAAAGATCATGTCGTCTTTACGTATCTGCATTTGGCGGCATCCAAAGGCCTGACGGAAGCCCTGCTGGGTATTGGGTGTGCGGCCATTGCCTACGAAGCCACCGAAGACGGGAAAGGACAATTCCCGCTCTTGCGACCCATGAGTGAAATTGCAGGACGAATGTCGGTTCAAATTGGTGCGCATTTTTTGGAAAAGCTGCACGGAGGATCCGGGGTGTTGTTGGGTGGGGTGCCCGGGGTTCCGCCCGGAGAGGTCGTAGTTCTGGGTTCAGGGGTCGTGGGATCCTCTGCCGTGAAGATTGCGGTGGGGATGGGAGCCAAGGTCACGGTCTTGAGTTCGGATCTGTGGCAGTTACGCACATTGGATGATCTCTATCAGGGTCGCCTTGTCACGGTCGCTTCCACCCAGACGATGATTCACCACTTTCTCGCTAGCGCGGATCTTGTGGTTGGGGCAGTGTCTCTTCCTGCGGCACGTACGCCTCGGGTGATCACGAGAGCCATGATTTCTGACATGAAACCGGGATCAGTTCTCGTCGACGTATCGGTTGATCAAGGTGGGTGTGCGGAGACCACTCGCCCGACGACGCATACCAACCCGGTATTTGCCATTGATGGGGTCCTGCATTATGCCGTAGCGAATATTCCGGGGATTGTGCCTCATACATCGACTTTAGCCTTGACCAACGCCACGCTACCTTTTATAGTCCAACTGGTCGAGGAAGGGTTGGAACAGGCTCTGCGAAACAATTCAGGCTTACGAAAAGGATTGAGCGTGTTCAAGGGTCGTTTGACATGCCAAGCCGTTGCCGATGCCCATGGGTTGCCTTATGAGCCTCTTCTCCATTCTTCAAATTAGGGTTTCGTAGTGATCGGGGCGTAGCGCAGCCCGGTAGCGCACCGCGTTCGGGACGCGGGGGTCGGAGGTTCAAATCCTCTCGCCCCGACCAGTTATCAATTCCGCTGGTCGTTTTTCTTCAGAGTGGCTTTCTGTTTTTTACATATCCACCAGCTACGAGAGCGTCTCATACTCAGGAAACGGGGGAAACGTTCGTCTTGCAAAAGGATAATGCATATTTCCTGAACAGGATTGACCAAGAGATGATCATTCCCTGCTGTGGTGTTTCCGTAGAACGTGAGTCTCTTCCAGAAACCGAAGGATTGGTCAGATGGATGGAATAGGAATCCTCGTTGGAGGAGCCGGCCTGGTTATCGCGGGTGTGGCTCTGTGGGTTACCCGGCGAACACATCGAGAGCTCTCGCGCGTGAAACGGGAGCAGTATTACATTGCGCAGAAATTGAACGCTCTTCCCGGAAAGATTGAATCGGCCGTTGAGCCTTTGCGGATCCATACGGCACTTTTGGCTCGCGGTCAATGTGTCTCGGATATTTTGATTAGAAGGGGGCAACTGTATCATGAGATTTCCGGGTCTGAGGCTGCCCAGTTGATGACACAACCCTCTACCACCAAAGGCGTGTTCTTATTGGATGTCCGCACGAACGCTGAATTTGCCAAACAACGGATCCCGGGAGCCAAATTGATTCCGGTGGAGGATTTAGAGATGCGTCATCGCACGGAGATCCCTGCTGGAGCCGAAAAAATTTTTGTGTATTGTGCAGCTGGTGATCGGAGTCGATTAGCTTGCGATTTTCTGAGTCGGCAGGATTATGCCAATGTCTATTTTCTCAAAGATGGATTGCAAGGGTGGCCTGGACCTGTTGAAGGCGACCAAATGGGGACCCTTATCCAAATAGCGTCAACATCAAAGGTGCCCTCTCATTCCCCTTCCACGATGTCTTCATCCGCTCATTCATAAGTTCATAGTTTTAGGAAAGAGCACGATGCCATCCGATTTAATCGTCTTAAATGTGCTGGGTCCCTACCGGGAGCCACGAGAGCCGGCCTTTTCTCATGATTATTCCATCCAGCGACCCCATTGGGCCACGCCCCAGGGGGTGAGAGTGAAGGTGTCCATTGAGCTGGAACTGGACTATTTGAAAAATTCGATCCTGGCTATTGCCGGAGGATCAGTCGGGCAACAACTTCGGATCAATCAAATTCTTATACGCGCCATTGCGGATCAAAAACTCAAGATCGTCGATGCAGACGGGATGCTGGACGACCGACGGGATGTCATGGTGGGGCCATTCGTGGATAACCTCATGCATTTGTTTGTTCCGCTTGATCAGTGGATGAAGGCTGAACAGCATGCCCTTCGGAAGACGATCAAGGATCAAATAGGCATTTGAGAATGACGAGACAGGTTTGAGGGCGGCCTGAGCAAGAGTTGGAGTCTCGTCCCAAACCTTCTTGACCTGAATTAATCTAGAAGTCTGTCGGACTTAGGAAGAATCGGCTGCAAAAGTGTTTAAGCGGTCCATATTTCGCCGCTTTTTTGGCCTATAGTCCCACTATGGATTGGCTAAATCGTCACAATCTGGCCTCGCTCAGCCGCTTTTTCGCTCTCGATCCCCAAGTCCGACAGGCTCCTAGAATACGCGTTGATAGCGTTTTGAATAGACGCCGGTGGCATCTTCTCCGAACCCCAGGGAAGCCCGTTCCGGGACGTTTTTGTTGTACAGGTCAATGGCATAGTGCCCCCGGACATGTTCCATGGCCACTTCATAAGGAATAGAGCTGGGATAAAACTCCCCAGGAGCATGAGCTCCACGGCTTAAAGCCTTCGCTGATTCCGTCCCGCCGTATTTTTCGTCCGAAAAAATATAGATATCGGCAATGGCCAATTCACCGAGTTTATCTTCCGGAGTTGTGGGAGGCATAATGGTTTCTAGCGAATTGTCCAGACGGGCTTTTTGTAAATATTGCAGCAGAGCGACCACCTGGCTATCCGTCGTGGCAGGGGGAACGAGAAGAGTGATGGCATTGATGTCCGCAACGATCCCTGTGGCTTCAAACATAGGGATGAGATCGGTAGACACGATGTTGTGGAGGGCCACCTGTGCGTTCGGTGGCGACCCGGTTCCCTGGGCGGGAGTATTTTTCGATTTGGGGATGATCAGGGTGATAAACAGCCATAATCCAAAAATCACCCCAAAAATCACGACAAGGGGGTGGAGGCCCACTCGTCGACCTTCGGTCGGTTCCTCTTCGCTCACGTCGTCGCTCCTTCGACTTTATCGGAAATTTGGGGCGTTGGACGTTCCTGGTGTTTGGCAGTTTCCCACCATGTGTCGAGTTGCGGAAGTGTGTAATCGCTGAGACGTTTTCCTTCCGAGGCGGCTTGTGATTCGACGAAATGAAACCTGGCCATAAACTTGTTGGTGGCGCGCCGTAACGCCTCTTCGGGATTGACCCGAAGAAACCGGGCGACATTGACTAACGCAAAGAACACATCGCCCAATTCTGCTTCTATATTTTCTTGATTTTTGAGGCCCGGCTGCGGAAGGTTGTTCTCGGAAGAAGGCTGAATGGTTTCAGCGGTCGCGGAATACAATTCATCTAATTCTTCTTTGAATTTTTCGAGGGCCGGCTCAATGGTCGCCCAATCAAATCCCCCACGCGAGGCCCGTTTTTGAACTTGAAATGCTCGATGGAGGGCGGGGGAGATTTTGGGAATGCCCTCTAACAAGGATGGGTGCCTCTCTCCGGTTAATTTTTCTTGTTGTTTCAGTTGATCCCATTGACGGCTGACATCCGTGGATGTCGTGATAGAGGAAGCCTCGCCGGTATGGTGAAACACATGGGGGTGGCGTCGAATGAGTTTATCGGCCAAATCTTTTACAACCTCATCGAATGAAAATTGGTTTTGTTCTGAGGCAATTTGTGCGTGAAACAATATCTGAAGTAAAAGATCTCCCAATTCTTCTTTCAGGGCGGAGGCATCCCCTGCATCAATGGCCTCTAGCACCTCATAGACTTCCTCAAGAAGATAGGGCTTTAAGGATTGGCTGGTTTGTTCCCGGTCCCAAGGGCAGCCGTCTGGTCCTCGCAATCTGGACATGATCGCGACTAAATCCGACAGGGATTTCGTATTGGGAACGGAAGGTGAAGATTCTGACGATGGTCGGTTCATGACACAGTCAAAATAAGTGGCTTGGTGCGATGGTATTATACCCGTTTCCTCCTTCCGTGTAAGGTCTTGATTCTTGATAGGGACCATAGGTTAATGCTAGTGTTTTCCCTCTAGAGGAGGGATGTCTATGAGCGAGGAAGAACGCGGTTTTGTCATTCGGGATAAACGCGGGCGATCGGAGCCTGAGGCCTCCAGTTCCCAATCTTCAAAAGCCTCAACGACTGAAGCCGTTTCTTCCATGGAATCCTCTCATCCTCCCTCCCCTCCATTGTCTTTTTCTTCGTTTGTTTTTTCGTTAGGAACCTCTTCCTTAATGCTGATGGGAGAGACCCTGGATCCCCAGCAGCCTGCAACTCCCATGAACCTTCCGCAAGCTAAGGAAATTATTGATATCTTGTCCATGTTGGAAGAGAAAACCAAGAGCAATCTCTCGTCTGATGAAGCGTCCGTGTTAGGAGATATGCTGTATACCTTGCGGATGAAATATGTCACCCTGACGTCAGGCAAGGGGAATACCCTTTCTCCCTAGTCAGTGGTGGAAACTCTCCGATTCCACCAACTTCCAGACGCGTTCGTTCGGCCATACACAGACATGCTGATGCCTACGTGATGTGTGGTCACGCCTTGCGAAGTATCCGTACTTCATCAATAATGATCTTATTGGCTTGGCCCTTGGTGACAATAATCCTGCTCACACGCCGTGAACCTTATCTCCGAACATCTCACTGAATCCAGGAAGTTCCCTCGAACTTTGCCAACCTCCGGGCTTATGGAATCAAGTGCTCAACCCCACATGGCTTCATCTAAACAAAAACGGAATCATTATACCCCTGTCTGGATTGTGCTGGTCTTGTTGCTGCCTTGCCTGGCCCTTACCTTCTATTACGCTCGATATGGCTTATCGGGCCCCCTCCAGCCGGATTCGATTCTTCCCAGCCCCAGTTATGCCTTGGTGCTTTTCCTCGTGTACCTGGATAGCGTTGGATTGGTCGCGCTCACACTCTTATTGTCACGAAATTTAATTAGGGCCTTTTTCGAAAAGCGCCACAGGCTGATGGGTTCGGGGTTCCGGTCAAAGTTGGTCGCGGCCTTTATCGGGTTTGCGCTCATTCCAACAGTCCTGCTGGCTCTGGTGGCCAGTGGGGTCATCAGTGAGGTCATCGATGTCTGGTTTAATGATCAGGTCATGCATGTGTTGCGGGACTCGGAAGAAGTTGCCCATTTATATCAAGAGGAACGGGAGTCATTAGCGGCGGATACCGCACGCGCCATCAGTAAGGAAATTTTCCGGGAAGATATCTTAAAACCGGAACATCGGGAATTATTGAAAGCCATCATGGCCCGCACACAACATGAATATCATTTAGCCGGCGTGGAAGTCTTTTCTCCCAAGATGGAAACGCTGGCACGTATGATGGACCCCAAATTGTCCGATGCGGTGTTGAGCCTCCCTGTCGGGCAACTGGTGCTGCATGTGTTGGATACGGGTAATCCGATGTCTTCCGCCCAGGAAGCTCCTGTGGGCAAACTGATCCGGGCGGCCGCGCCAATCAGGGGAAATGGCCAAACCGATCGGGTCCTTGGAGTGGTGGTGGTGTCCTCGTATGTGCCGGAAGCCCTGTTAATGAAAATGGATGGGATCGCCAAACAATTTGAGGAATACCGGCAGATCAAATCCATGAAAAATCCCATTAAAGGTGGAGCGTATCTTTTTGTCGCGGTGGTGACGGTACTCATTTTGTTTGGCGCCACCTGGTTTGGGTTTTACGTCGCTCGAGGGATTACGGTGCCCATTCAACGGCTGGCTGAAGGAACCGAAGCAGTAGCCAAAGGTAATTTAGATGTTAAAATCGACGTCAAAGCCACTGATGAAATTGGGACTCTGGTTCAATCGTTTAACCGGATGACCGCCGATCTGCGTACCAGCAAGTCCCGCTTGGAAGAAGTGAATATGTCTCTCGTGCGGTCCAATGTTGAGATCGATCAACGACGGGCCTACACCGAAGCGGTCGTGGAGACAATTGCTGCCGGGGTGTTATCGATCGATATGGCCGGTTTGATTACCACCTTCAACCCCTCGGCCGAACGCATCATGGGGGTGAAAGGGGAGGAATTGCGGGGACGTCCTGTGTACGAAGCTTTTAAGGCGTTTAGCCTGCATTTGTTTCAAAAAGCCTATGACCAGATGCTCGTGGAACAGACCGATAGTGTGTCGATGGAAGGGCAGATGGAAACACCCAACGGGCGACTCTTGACGTTGGGTCTCAATATTTCCAGAATGCAGAACGATGCGGGACAGGACCTGGGATTTGTGTTTGTCTTCGAAGACCGGACGGAATTCATTAAGGCACAGAAAACCGCGGCCTGGCAGGAAGTGGCACAACGTATTGCCCACGAAATCAAAAATCCGTTAACGCCGATTCAACTTTCCGCGCAACGGCTACGCAAAAAATTTGCCGAGAAGTCCTCGGGATTTGAAGAAATTTTTGATCAATCTACCGGCGTCATTATTAGCGAAGTCACTCGTTTAAAGAGCATGGTCGATGAATTTTCGAAATATGCCCGTATGCCTCTTCCTCGGATGCAGAAAGAATCGCTTCATGACATTATCCAGAAAGTGATTTCCCTCTATACGGGAGCCCATCGGGATATTAAATTTATTGTTCAATTTGATGAGGGGTTTCCTTCCCTTAATTGTGATCCAGAGCAGATGCACCGGGTGTTTGTGAATTTGTTCGATAACGCCATTCAAGCCATGAATGATCGAGGCCATCTATGGGTGACGACCGAGTGTGATTGGCGGCGGCATCGGGCGGTGGTGCGAGTGGGAGATGAAGGCATTGGTATTCAGCCGGAAGATCAAAAGAATCTGTTTGTTCCTTATTTTTCAAAAAAACGAACAGGAACAGGGTTGGGATTGGCTATTGTGCATCGCATTATCTCCGATCACAATGGCACTATCCATGCTGAAAATAATCATCCACAAGGTGCGTTATTTACATTCGAACTACCCTTATAGGAGATGGGAGCGTCAGTGGCTGTATTGTCCTTTCTCCAGGAGTGTCGACTCACAGCACACACGTGAGAGGCCACTCTTCACACACCTGATGGAGGGCGCATTGTGGCAGAGACGATTTGTCTAATCGACGACGAACCCGCCATTCTCAATACCTTGAGCAGTATTCTTGAGGATGAAGGCTATCAAGTGCTTGTGGCGAAAAGCGGGCTCGAGGCCCTCAAGATTGTCCGAAGTGAGGCGCCGGACCTGGTCATTTTGGATATCTGGATGCCGGAAATGGATGGGCTGGAGACCTTGAAGCGGTTGCGTGCTCAGTTCCCCAGCATCTTAGTCGTCATGATGTCCGGCCATGGATCCATTGAAACCGCGGTCAAAGCTACCAAATTGGGCGCGTATGATTATTTAGAAAAGCCGTTAGATTTAGAAAAAGTCACCATCCTGGTGCGCAATGCGTTGCACCAACGAAAGCTGGAAGAGGAAAACCTGAATCTCAGGATTCAGGTTGAGCGGCGATTTGAACTAGTGGGCTCCTCTCCAGCCATGGAGCGGCTTCGAGAGATGATTGCGATGGCGGCCCCAGCCACTAGTCGCGTGTTGATTTCCGGGGCTAATGGGACGGGGAAAGAACTCGTGGCCCGCGCGATTCATTTGCAGAGCCCCCGGCACAATCGATCATTTGTTGAAATCAATTGCGCGTCTATTCCGGAAACCTGATCGGAGAGTGAGCTATTCGGCCATGAAAAGGGGTCTTTTAGTGGGGCCAGCTCAATGAAACGGGGCAAGTTCGAGCTGGCGGACGGGGGAACCCTGTTTTTAGATGAAATCGGCGACATGAGTCTGGCCACGCAAGCCAAAGTCTTGCGTGCTCTTCAAGAACAACAATTTACACGGGTTGGCGGGACAAAACTCATCAATGTGCAGGTCCGCGTCATTGCCGCATCCAATAAAGATTTGGCGGAAGAGATTGGAAAAGGAAATTTTCGTGAAGATTTGTATTACCGGTTAAATGTTCTGCCCATTGTCGTGCCTACCCTCAAGGAGCGGCGAGATGATATCCCCGAGTTGGCGCAGCATTTTTTACGACTGCATTCTGAAGAACAGGGAATGAAACCAAAAGAGTTTAGTCCGCAAGGCATGGAAGCTCTGCAACGGCATGATTGGCCGGGAAATATTCGGGAACTTCGAAATTTGATCGAGCGATTATTAATCATGGTGCCCAAACCGGTGATTGACGGACCGGATGTCG
>WHTE01000002.1 GCA_009377845.1 Nitrospirales bacterium
AACCGTGCGGAGATTTGGACGAAAGACCCGTTTCGTCCGATTATTGGCGTGACTGACATTATTTCCAACTAAGCGGTTTTTTCCGCACACGTCACATGAAAAAGCCATTGCATGCTCCCTGGAGATTTGAGATTACCAATTTCTGTAGTAGTTTCTGTTTGTTACCACAGGTGATATTGTACACACAAGCCCCCGAAAATCAAAAAAGTTCTGTGGATGCCAACCAGATTTTCCTTGCAAGGTCTTTAATTTGTCGAGACAAAAGACAATTTACACCGAATAATTTCAATGAAACCTTTTACGAAGAGCTGGCCGTTTTGACAAAACTCTTCCGTGCCAATTGTGTAATTTTCCCAATCCTGGTTTAGTAGGCGTTTTTCTTTAATAATCATGTCGATTCAACCCTATCTCTCTGAAATTCCCATTCAATTTGCCAAAGGGGTGGGGCCTCGAAGGGCTCGCTTGCTGGAAAAGTTGGGAGTTCGGACGTTGGAAGATGCCTTTTGGTTTTTGCCCTGGCGATACGAAAACCGGTTGGAGGTGTTGCCCATCGGGAATCTACTCCCAGGGATGAAAGCGACCATTCAGGGCACTGTGCAAAAACTTTGGGTGAAAACCACGTTTCGGAGACGTCTGGTCGTGGTCACCATTTCGGTGAGGGATGAGACCGGTCTCATCGAATGCGTGTTTTTTAACCAGCCCTACTTGGAAAAGACCTTTATACCTGGGGTGCCCCTGTTGTTGACCGGCTCAGTACTGTCCAATTCCTCTGGAAGTTCACCTCTGACAATGCGCGGGCCGGACTATGAAATTTTGGATGAGGAGGAATTACACGATAGGGGTGGAGGCCGGATTGTTCCTGTCTATCATGAGACGAATGGTCTGAGCTCCAAGCAGATTCGACGAATTATGCGATCGATTTTTGACCATTATGCCGGCCATCTTCAAGAGATGTTGCCGACGGATTTGCGAACCCAACTCGGGGTCCCAACCCTTCCCGAGGCGTTGCCCGTATTACATTTTCCCAATCAAGAGCGTTCGGTGGAGGTCCTGAATCAACAGATAACTCCCGAGCATTCGCGGTTGGCCTTTGAAGAGTTGTTCCTCCTGCAATTAGCACTCGCCATGCGGCGCAACCGGCAGGCAACGGAAACTGAAGGAATCCCATTTATGGTTCGCAATCCGTTGATCGAAAGCCTGAAGGCACTGTTACCATTTCGGCTTACTCCCGCGCAGGAGCGTGTAATCCAGGAAATTAGCCGGGATATGGGACGGCCAACGAGTATGAACCGCTTGCTGCAAGGAGATGTCGGGTGCGGAAAAACGGTGGTCGCCCTTCATGCCATCGTGATGGCCTGTGGGTCCGGGTATCAAGCTGCCCTGATGGCACCCACGGAAGTGTTGAGTGAGCAGCACTATCTGTCTTTGTTTCCACTGTTTGAAGCACTGGGTGTCCGGTGCCTTCTGTTGAAGGGCGGGCAGACTGGACGCGAGCGGGCGGAGATTCTCGCCGGTATTCAGTCAGGCCAAGTGCAAGTGGTGGTAGGCACGCACGCGTTGTTACAGCCCGATGTGCACTTTGCCAAACTTGGTTTGGTGATTGTGGATGAGCAGCACAAATTCGGCGTGCTGCAACGCGCACAGCTTCGGGAAAAAGCGGCATGGCATCCCGATGTCTTGGTAATGACCGCCACGCCTATTCCCAGGACCTTGGCTATGACTCTGTATGGCGATTTGGATGTGTCGGTGATCGATCAGTTCCCGCCGGGGAAAAAGCCCGTGAAGACCTTATTGTTTCCGGCAGGTCACCGGAAAGAGGCCCATCGATTCATGCGGAAGGAATTGGAAGCGGGACAGCAGGCCTATGTGGTGTATCCGCTGGTCGAATCATCAGAAAAAATTGATTTGCAAGCAGCCATTGAGGCCGCTGAGCTATTACGCGAAGAATTTTCTCCGTTTCGTATCGGATTGTTGCACGGTCGATTGCCCTCCCGCGAAAAGCAAGCCGTCATGGCGCAGTTCAAAAAGCAAGAGATTGACGTGTTGGTGGCCACCACGGTTGTAGAGGTCGGCTTGGATGTTCACAATGCGACGGTCATGCTCATTGAACATGCGGAACGTTTTGGGTTGGCGCAACTGCATCAATTGCGTGGCCGGGTCGGGCGAGGTCTTCATCAAGGATACTGCCTCCTGATTCATGCCTTAGGAAAGATTCCGTCATACTCACAGCAAATGCCCTTGAAGCTTGAGCCGAGTCGGAAATCTCCCGAGGAGATCGTGAAGAATTCGCAGGGAGAAGCGTTCTCTTGGTCCACGGCCCGGCGACGCCTCGGAGTGTTTGCGCAATGTGAAGACGGGTTTGCGTTGGCGGAAGAAGACTTAAAAATTCGCGGGCCCGGGCATGTTCTCGGGGTGAAACAATGGGGGGAGATTGATTTTCGCGTGGCGGATTTGAATCGAGATGCCGGGCTGTTGATAAAGGCCAAGCATGTGGCGATGGAATTGTTGGAACGTGATCCGACTTTGGCCCTGCCCGAACATCAAATTCTCAAGGAAACCCTGTTTCGCAAGTGGAGTGAAAAGTTCGCTTTGGGGTCCATCGGATAAAACAATGAGCAGGCATCTTGTGGCAATGATCCAATAGCCCGAATTGATTGATTTATAAGAAAGAGGAGGTGCAATCCATTCCTGTTTGACCTGCTAGAAGGTTCATGGTAGATATCGGATGTCGAAGTGGTATTGCCCGGATGGCGGAACTGGCAGACGCGCCGGACTCAAAATCCGGTTCTCTTACGAGAGTGGGAGTTCGACCCTCCCTCCGGGCACCATAAGGTTTTTTTAATTAAACACATACTCTTCTCTATCCTCCTATATCCTCTTAATCTTACAAGCAAAATTGGAAAAATCATGGCGAAATTAATAAGTGGATTTTTGAGATATCCGACTGAAGAGATTCAGACCAAAAATTGACTTGACAGGGGCTATCGCCTTGACTATAGTTGGTGCCCTTGATCATGAAAAAAATGTATATCTGAATTCGTTCATTTTTTTGATTATTCACTCACACTTCCAAGGAGGAGTCCCATGCGGAAGGTAGGGTATTTCGGATTAGCAATCATTCTTGCAGGCTCGGTGAGCGTGGCAGGTGCGCAAGAGCGTACCCCATCCCATTCTGGGTTTGGGACTGGTGTCGGAGATTCCCAAGGTTCTGGTACACGGGCTCGGGTCATGGACCAAGACGATATGTTGCGGTACCTCTCACAAGATGAGACCATTCAAGGAGAAGTTGTCGGAGTTGATCTGTCCAGCGGGAGAATGTTCCTCGATATGGGAGGGAGTTCCCATGATGAACGGCAGACCCTGAGAGGCAGCTTGAACTTGATGACCCTTTATTTCGACAGTAAGACAAATTTGCAAAATTTAAAGGCGATTGGCAAAGGCGACTATGTAGCTGTCACGGCTGCGAATGAAACCACAGATGAGCAAAAGTTTGGGACCGGTCGCAAATTGGTTCGTAACGTGTATGTGTTAAGCGGGAGTCAATTGTTAGGGGGAGCCGACAACCCTGGCTTTGGTGGCGGGTTTGGTCAAAAGCCAGATCCTTATGGCTCAAGAGGGCTCAATATTAAAACTGCCGGGTATACCGGTGTGCCTGAGGGTGCAGTGCAGTCAGGAGCAGTAAAATCAGGAATCACAAGCGAGGTGGGTGTGGTGACTGGTGCCGCTCCTTGTTGGCAATGTGCCCCTCAACCTGACACCGTCAATGCCCGTACGGAAAAGACCCTTGCCACGGACTATGGGGAGGATCGCAAGAATTTCAACAAGGGTACCACTCAATAAGTTTCAGGTTAATATAGCAAGTTCGTATTCCAAAAGAGCGTGCCGGATTTTCAACCGGCACGCTCTTTTGTTATTAGGCCAATGAAATCCATGAAGCTTATCCGTTAAAAAATAAAATTATTATGTGTTTACGGTAGGAGAGAATTGATCGTAAATGGAAGAGTTGGATCTTCGGGGGGTGCTTTGCCCTTACAATTTTGTGAAAACCAAGCTTAAGCTGGAGTCTTTGGAAACAGGGGCTCAGTTAAGGGTTTTGTTAGATGCAGGCGAACCCATTCGGAATGTCCCGCAAAGCATTATCAATGAAGGCCATCAAATTCTCAAACAAGAAAAAGTTGGCCAATATTATCAGGTCGTTATTCAAAAGGAAGATGTGTGATGGGAGTTGAGTTGGTGTTTCCTGGTGACTTTTTTTTTCTTTGAGGTAGTCCTTGAATTAAAAGCGTAATTTCTCCTTTGATCGGTTTTTCCTTTAACTGTTGACCGATTTTTTCGATTTCTCCCCGCAGAATTTCTTCATTGAATTTTGTCAGTTCTCGTGTCAGCACGATGCGTCGGTTACCCAGTATGGTGTTGATGACTTGCAACGTATGGAGAACCCGATGCTGGGTCTCAAAGACGATGATGGTTCCCGTTTCCTCCTTTAGGTTTTGGAAAAACTTTTCCCTTGCCCCGGGTTTTCTGGGTACAAATCCCTCAAAAATAAACCGGTCGGTTGGGAGGCCTGAAACGCATAGCGCGGTAAGAATGGATGAAGGGCCGGGAATAGGAATAAGCGGAACGTTTGCCTCGATGGCCCGGCGAACCAGATAATACCCCGGATCAGAAATGAGGGGGGTTCCGGCGTCGCATACCAATGCGACGGAACCTCCTTCTTGAAGATGATGGAGAAGAATGTCGGTTTTCTCTTCCTTGTTGAAATCGTGGTAACTGGTAAGTGGCGTGCCAATTTGATAATAGGTGCAGAGTTTCTGCGTGCGGCGCGTGTCTTCGGCAGCGATGATGGACACTTCTTGTAAGATGCGTATAGCCCGGAAGGTCATGTCTTCCAGATTTCCGATGGGGGTGCTGACGATGTAGAGGGTGCCGGTCATGGAACGTTTGGAGAAAATGATGTTGGGCCAAGCTGGGATGGTACTGTGGGAATACGCGATTGTCCAGAAGGTCCACCCGTGCATGCCTCGTACCTCCGTTAATTGTGAAAGGATGTGAGAGATGAACGAAGAATATGGATTGAATGGCCAGGTGGCTCTGGTCACGGGAGGTGGGGTGGGCATTGGACGGGCAATTGCGCAGGCGTTAGTTGGTCAACAGGCACGGGTCGCTATTTGCGGGAGACGACTTGAGGAATTGGAGCGCACGGCCCAGGTATTGACCAAGGCCGGGTCAGAGGTGCTTTCCTTGCCCTGTGATGTGACCCAACGAGTAGATGTTGAACGCACCGTCAATGCGGTGGTCAAGAATTTTGGCCGGCTGGATATTCTCGTCAATAACGCCGGAGCATCAGGTCGAACGCCGATTCAGGATCCTGATGATTCTAAATGGCAGCATATCATTCAGGTGAACTTAACAGGTAGCTACCTTTGTTCAAAGCTTGCTGTTCCTTATATGCTCAAGCATCAATATGGACGTATCGTCAATGTCTCTTCGGTATTGGGACGGTTTGGGGTGGCGGGGTATTTGGCTTATTGTACGGCCAAACATGGGATCCTGGGGCTTACCAAAGCTCTGGCGCTAGAAGTTGCCTCGCAGGGCATTACAGTGAATGCCATTTGCCCAACTTGGGTGGATACCGCCATGGCCAGGCAGGGGATCGAAGAAACCGCAGTCATCCTTGGAGTTTCACCAGAAGAATTTCGTGAAATGGCGATCAGTGCGGTCCCCATCAAAAGGATGGCGGAAGCCGAAGAAGTGGCAAGTGTCGTGGTGTATCTTTGCTCTAAGGCCGCCAGCGCGATGACCGGCCAAGCCTTGAATATCTGTGGTGGAGCCACGGCAGGCATTGCATGATTTGCCATCCTGTGTAGTCTTTTCTATTCCCCCTTAACCGGGAATTTCGATAACTTGTTGATTTTCTTGACCTTCTCTAGGGGCAGATCTATACTCGATTTTGGGTGTGTTTGCGTGGCTCTTCAATGGGGTTTTTAATACCTGAAATGCTGTCTTACTTCACAATGGGCCTCTACTTTGGAGGGACGCTCCTCTTTCTTCTTTATATCTTGTATCGTTCGGAAGTAATATCAAAAATTTCTCTTTTGGTCACAGGGCTGGGGTTTTTTTCTCATACTGCTGCGCTCATTATGGCTATGGTGTCGACTGGACATGCCCCCATTATGACCTTTAAGGGCGCCATGTCATTTTTTGCGTGGGGATTAGTATTGGTCTATTTGGTCGTTGGGCTTAAACGGGGCTTAGAGGTGTTGGGCGCATTTATTCTTCCCCTGGCCTTTCTTTCCCTCGTCTCAGCGACCCTGGCTCCTCATGAAACCGACTCGATTGCCCCGGTCTTTCAGACGGTGTGGGTGCATGTGACGCTGAGTATCTTGGGTACCATTGGATTCGCTGTAGCCTTCGTGGCGGGTCTGATGTATGTGATGCAAGAGCGTCTCTTGAAATCCAAACAATTTAATGTCTTGTATTTCAAGCTGCCTCCGCTGGATTTTTTAGATTCCTTAAATCAACGATCCATCCTTTTTGGATTTCCCTTATTGACCTTAGGAATTCTGACGGGGGCGGTTTCAGCTCAATTGACGATTGGATCGTATCTGAGTTGGAACTCTGAGCAATTTTGGGCGTTGATTACCTGGGTGTTTTATTTTGTGGTCTTGGTGGGGAGGGTCACGGCAGGGTGGAGAGCGAAAAAAGCGGCCTATCTCACTATTGTCGGATTTGCTGGAGTGATTTTAACCTTTGTGGGCATCCTTCTGAAAAACCAACAGCCCCTGTCGCCTTTATGAATATCATTGTTTTAGGACTCAACCATCGAACGGCTCCCGTCGAACTTCGGGAATTACTTGCTATCCAGGATAGCCGCATGGGAGAAGCCTTGGGTCGGCTTATGGCGTATTCCGGAATCAAAGAGGCCATGTATCTGGGGACCTGCAACCGGGTTGAAGTCTATGCCGTCGTGGAAAAGGGTGAATGGGGTTTTCGTCAACTGGAAGATTTTTTGGTCTCGACCCATTTCTCCTTGTCGTCCGAGGATTTACTCCCACACCTGTATCGATACAGTGATGATGAAGCCATCGCTCATTTGTTCCGGGTATCGGCCAGTTTGGATTCCATGGTCGTGGGAGAACCCCAGATCCTCGGTCAGGTGAAGGAAGCCTATGAGCTGGCCCTGACCCATCGTTCATCCGGAGTCATCCTCAATAAGGTCGTCAAAAAAGCGATTTCGGTAGGGAAAAATGTCCGGACTAACACGCGAATTGGGGAGTATGCCGTTTCCGTCAGCTATGCCGCCGTGGAATTAGCCAAAAAAGTTTTTTCAAATCTGAAGCAACGAGTCGTGTTGTTAGTGGGCGCGGGAGAGATGGGAAAGTTGGCGGCGCAACACCTGGTGAATCAGGGTGTCAAAGAAGTATTCATCACCACACGGAATCATCATCGTGCCTTGACCCTTGCAGAACGGTTTCATGGGCACGCGGTTCCGTATGAACAACTTCAAAGCACTCTACCCAAAGTGGATATTGTCATTTGCGCCACGGGTGCTCCCCACTATGTCATTTCCAAAGATGATATCGAAGGGGCGGTGCATTATCGAATGAACCGGCCGATGTTTTTGATTGATATTACGGTGCCTCGAAATATTGATCCGGCGGTCAAGGATGTTGATAACGCCTATGTGTTTGACATTGATGACCTCAAAGCCCATGTGGGGCACAATCAGGAAGAACGTTTGAAAGAAGCCGAAACTGCGGAACACATGGTGAGGGAAGAAGTCGGAAGTATGGTGGCCTGGGTTCGCGGGCTGGAGGCGACGCCCACCATTGTGGCCTTGAGAAAAAAAGCGGAAGATATTAAACAGGGCGAGTTGGAAAAAGTCTTCAATCGTTTGGGAGAATTGTCACCGAAGGAGCGAGCAGCCATTGAAGGGCTGGCCTCGGCGATTGTGAATAAGTTACTGCATGGTCCGGTCGTGACGTTAAAATCGGAAGCGCAATCTCAAAATGGATTTGCCTTTATTGAAGCGGCTCGCCGGTTTTTTGAGCTTCGGGAGCGGGAAATCCACTCTGGCGAGGTTCAACTCTTAGAGGATGAGACGGGTGATGTCGTCGGCGAAGAGACGCTGCCGCAAAAGGATGGCGTGTGAGTCTTCGGACCAGTCAAACACGATCTACGCTCATCGTGGGAACGCGAGGGAGCCAACTTGCCTTATGGCAAGCCGATTGGGTGCAACGCCAGCTCAGAGCTATCGCCCCGGATATTGCTGTCATTCTGAAACGCATCCAAACCAGTGGAGATAAAATCCAGGATGTTCCCTTGGCAAAAATCGGAGGAAAGGGGCTGTTTGTCAAAGAAATCGAAGAAGCCCTTCTACGACGAGAAATCGATCTGGCCGTGCATAGCATGAAAGATGTGCCTTCTGTGTTACCTGAAGGGTTAGAGATTATTTGTGTTCCTGAGCGAGAGGATCCAAGAGATGCGTTGATTGCCCGTGAAGGCCATAGCTTAGAAAAATTGCCGGTAGGCGGACGAGTCGGAACCAGCAGTTTGCGCAGACAGGCGCAATTGTTACATGTTCGTCCGGATCTTGAGATCGCCGTCTTGCGCGGAAATGTCGATACACGACTCCGCAAGGTTCGCGAGAATCATTTTGATGCGATTATTCTGGCTGCTTCGGGCCTGAAGCGCTTGGGTTGGGATCAAGAAGTGACGGAATATCTTTCTGTGGATGTGAGTCTTCCGGCAATTGGTCAAGGTTCGTTGGGTCTGGAAGGTCGAAAAGATGATGTGTTTGTGCGAGACCTGGTCGCCCAGTTTGAGCATCGACCAACCCGGATTACGGTCACAGCCGAACGAGCCTTGCTCGCACGCCTGGAAGGCGGATGTCAGGTTCCTATTGCCGGCTATGCCACTCTTCAAGGAGATACCCTTACTCTAGATGGGTTAGTCGCGAGTCGTGATGGAAAGCGATATATTCGTCAATCGTTAACAGGGTCAGCGGGAGAGGCAGGATTTATTGGCACGAGGTTGGCTGAACAATTGTTGGAGGGTGGGGCGGGACCCATTCTCCAGGAAATTTATGGGCCGACATGACCAAGTTGGATTCGAAAAATGGTCGGGTGTTTCTGGTCGGAGCCGGGCCTGGAGATGCGAAGTTGCTGACCTTGCGGGGAAAAGAATGTTTAGAGCAGGCTGACGTGGTTTTATACGATCACTTGGCCAATCCGGAGTTATTGAAATTTGTCCCTTCCCATGCCGAGCGAATTTACGTCGGCCGAAAAGGGCGTGGAGCCTATCGGGATCAAGCAGAGATTCATGCCTTGTTAGTCACCAAGGCCCAAGAGGGCAAGTGCGTGGTGCGACTCAAGGGGGGCGATCCCTTTGTGTTTGGTCGGGGAGGTGAAGAAGCCGAAGCCGTCGCTGATGCGGGTATCCTGTTCGAAGTGGTGCCTGGCGTCACGACTGCCGTGGCGGTGCCGGCTTATGCGGGCATTCCCGTAACTCACCGGACGCTCGCATCCACTGTGGCGTTTGTGACCGGGCATGAAGATCCAGCGAAATTATCGAGTGCGATGGAATGGCCGCGTCTGGCCTCCGCTGAAGGGACCTTAGTGTTTTTGATGGGCATGAAAAATCTTCCGCGAATTGTAGATCGGCTCATTCAAGAGGGCAAGTCTGCGACGACTCCCGTGGCGTTGATCCGGTGGGGTACCTATGCTCGTCAACGAACGGTGGTAGGGACGTTATCAGATATTGTTGCGAAAGCCTCCAAGGCGGATATGAGTCCGCCGACGGTGATTGTCGTGGGTGAAGTCGTTCGGTTGCGAGATCGACTAAACTGGTATGAATCACGGCCCCTCTTTGGAAAAGGAATATTGGTGACCAGGCCTCGTGACCAGGCGCAGGCTCTTTCCAATCTGTTGGCGGCGCAGGGCGCTGAACCTGTGGAATGTCCCACGTTGGAGATTCATCCTCCTGATAGCTGGACTCCCGTGGATGAGGCGATTCACGCGCTTTTGACTTACGATTGGGTGATTTTTACGAGTGTGAACGGCGTTCAATCGTTCATGGGGAGGCTTTGGTTTCATCAAAAGGATGCGAGGAGTCTGGCAGGACTACGCGTATGTTGTATTGGTCCGCGGACGCAGGAAGAGGCCACTCGTTGGGGGGTGGCCGCGGATCTGGTTCCTAAAGATTTTCAGGCTGAAGGTATTCTGGAGGCCATGGGCAGGTTAGGGGTGAAGGGTCAAAGGATACTTATCCCACGAGCCAAGGTTGCGCGCGAGATTCTTCCCAATCAGTTGGAAGCCATGGGTGCCATGGTTCGGGTGGTACAGGCCTATCAAGCGGTCCCGCCCGCAGTAGAGATTGCCCCAATTCGAGATCGATTACGAAACAGGGGAATTCATTATCTGACCTTTACCAGTTCTTCTACGGTACGCAATTTTTGTCAGTTGTTTGATAATCGCCAAGAATTGCAGGAATTAACCCGGAATATTACGGTGGCCGTTATTGGACCGATTACGGCCCAAACAGTTCAGGAAGAAGGGTTGTCCGTGGATGTGGTGGCGTTGGAAAATACGGTTCCGGCTTTGGTCGATGCCATTATTATCCATGCGGGGAAAACTCAGAAGAATACGCGATTGGTATCCTAATCATAATCAATAATATGGTGTGGGAAGTTGTTGCCACCATGTTTTGCTAACCGATTGATGGGAGGAGTAGCGTCATGGTTCCTGTTAAATCTTGTATGGTTCCTGTAGACAAAATTGTCAAAGTTGACCGCGATGTCTTGGTCAAGACTGCTGCGGAAATGATGCGGGATAATGGAATCGGGAGTGTCGTTGTGACCAGTGGAGAAGAAATCATCGGCATTCTCACCGATACGGATATGGTACGACGAGTGGTCGCGGCGGGTGCGGATCCGATGCATACGACTGTAGAAAAAATCATGTCCGCTCCGATTGCCAGTATCGAGGGAGATCGAACCTTGTTGGATGCGAATGATTTAATGGCCAAGGAACATATTCGGCACGTCGGAGTGACCCAGGATGGAAAAATCGTAGGGATGATCTCTGTGCGCGATTTGGTCGTGTTTTTAACAAATCTTCCTCGAAAATAAGATTAAGCGGACTGCAGGATCGGCCTAATTGTTCATGATGAAACAAGAACATTCTCATAGAGAACATCAAGGAAGAAGCCCCACATAACTCTCATTCGTCCGCGAATAGGCTCAATATGGGATTCCCCATTCACCGATTACGTCGATTACGCCAGCATGAATCTCTCCGGCGAATGGTCCGGGAGACTCAGTTGACTCCGGCGAATTTTATCTATCCGTTGTTTGTGACCTTTGGGGAGAATAAACAGGAACCGATCGCATCGATGCCTGGCCAGTGGCGGTGGTCTATTGATCGCGTGGTTCAGGAAGCCAAAGACGCATGGGAGCTAGGGATTCCTGCTGTTATCCTGTTTGGAATTCCTGAGCACAAAGATGAGCGTGGATCTGCTGCCTATGATAAGGAAGGGGTGGTTCAGCGTGCCGTTCGGTCCATTAAGGACCGATTGCCAGATTTAATGGTCATCACCGATGTGTGCATTGATGAATATACTTCGCACGGCCATTGCGGGATTGTCCGTGAAGGCCGGATTCTGAATGATGAAACCCTGAATTGTCTTCAGGAGATGGCGCTGAGTCACGCGGAAGCCGGGGTGGATATGGTTGCCCCTTCCGATATGATGGATGGTCGGGTTGCAGCTATTCGTCAGGCATTGGACCAACGGGGTCTTTCTGACATGCCAATTATGGCCTATTCCGCCAAGTATGCTTCGGCATTATATGCACCGTTCCGCGATGCGGCCTTCTCCAGTCCGTCCTTTGGCGACCGACGATCCTATCAAATGGATGCGGCCAACGCGAGGGAAGCGCTACGTGAAGTTGAGCTGGATATTCAGGAAGGCGCCGATATCGTCATGGTGAAACCCGCCGTATTCTACTTGGATATTCTTCGACGAGTCCGTGAACTCGTTGCCGTTCCTGTGGCGGCCTATCAAGTGAGCGGAGAATACAGCATGATCAAGGCGGCCGCGCAATTGGGTTGGATCAACGAAGCCTCGGTCATGATGGAAAGTTTGCTATCAATTAAACGCGCGGGAGCGGACCTGATCCTGACGTATTTTGCCAAGGAGGCAGCTTGTCTCCTCAACCGTGACGGTGTATGAAAATTACCAGAGGATTACCGCCGGCCCCTCCCGTGTCCTGTCCTGTTCTTACCATTGGTAATTTTGATGGACAGCATCTGGGGCACCGTGCTCTGGTGCTGGCTGTCGTGGAGCGCGCTCAACAGATCAACGGGGTTCCTATGGTGTTGTCCTTTGACCCGCATCCCGTAGAGGTGTTGCGTCCAGGATTTGTCCACAAGTTTTTATCCTATGACCATGAAAAAATTGCGTTTTTTGAACATCTTGGAATAGCGGAACTGGTGATTCTTCCGTTTAATAAGGAGTTAGCCAGCCTGACACCGGACCAGTTTGTCAATCAGGTGTTACGAGACGGCCTCGGAATCAGGAAGCTGTTAGTCGGAGGAAATTTTGTGTTCGGCAAGGGACGGAGCGGCACAGTGAAGGATTTGATCGAACTGGGGGCTGAGGCGGATTTTTCCGTCGAGCCGATTGCGCCGGTGATTATGGGGCAGGATGTGGTGAGTTCGACGCGCATTCGGAACTGTCTGGCAGCCGGGGATGTGGCTCAAGGCGCGCAATGTCTTGGGCGGCCTTACATGTTACGTGGGAGCGTGATTCCCGGAGAGAAACGTGGGGGTCAGTTTGGATGGCCGACAGCCAATCTTCGACTCCCCGGGCACCGGGTACTTCCCGCCGATGGTGTCTATGCCACACTGACGGTGTTCAAGGGAGAGTGTTTTGATTCCATCGCTTACATAGGCAAGCGACCGACCTTTTCGGAGGGGGAGCGGTTATTAGAAGTGCATATTTTTGATAAGACCTACCAGCTTTACGGAGAAGATATTTCGGTGCATTTCATTGAAGGGGTTCGCGGGGACATGACCTTTGCCAATGCCCAGGACCTCGTGAGGCAAATGGATCACGATGGGCTGCGGGCCAGGGAAATTTTACAGGACTATTCAGGAATACCCAGAATCCCCGCAGTCGTCCAGGGGGGAGATTTCTAGATGGAAGGTCTGGCCCCTTTTGTTGGGATGGAACAAAAAGTTGACCAAGCCATTCGGGCCAATGGGTTATTTGCGCCAGGGGACAGGATCGTGGTTGCGGTTTCGGGTGGCCCCGACTCCGTGGCCCTTTTCAGGTGCTTGGTGGCGTTGCGGGCACGGTGGAATTGGGACTTATGTATCGGTCATGTGGATCATGGCTTACGAGGAGCTGAAAGTGAAGCCGACGCGAAGTTTGTCGAGGCATTAGCTGAGAAATTCGGAGTGCCTGTCATGGTTTGCCGGCTCCATCTGAACAAGCAAGATGCCAAATCGAAGAAGCAATCACTCCAGGAATATGCCAGGACAGTCCGGTATCACGCGTTAGAAGAGATGGTCCATGACCGGGAGGCGACAAAATTAGCGCTTGGCCATACCGCTGATGATCAAGCTGAGACGGTTCTTATGTGGATGCTTCGCGGTTGTGGAACGGGTGGGTTGGGAGGTATTCCTCCCAAACGGGGACCAAGGGTGGTTCGTCCCCTACTTGATATCCAACGGAGTGAGATTGTGGGCTATCTGCAAGAGCGACAGGAGGAGTTTCGACTGGATTCCACCAATTTCCAAACGGTGTATCTCCGGAATCGCATTCGCCAGGACCTGATTCCTCAATTAAAAAAGTATTCTCTGGGAATTGTGAGCGTGTTGACCCGGCAGGCACACATTCTTCGCGATGATCATGCGTTCCTGGAGGAATTAGCCGATGAAGCCTTTCAGCGCACGTGTGTGTCTGATAGCACGGGAGAACGGCAATTTGACCGTTTGGCGCTCCTTAGCCTGCCTTTGCCGATTCGTCGGCGGGTTGTCCGCCAGAGTCTTCAGCAGGTTGCAGGAAACACGCAGAGTCCGAGATTCGATATAGTGGAACGGGTGTTAGATCGGTTGGAACATGGGCAGTCGGGTTGGACGATAGAATGCAACGGTCTGCTGGTCGGCCGGGAATATGACCGTCTGGTGTTTCGCCACAGCGAGAAGAGGAATCCGCCTACTATGGATCTTTCCAGCATGAGGGTGATGCCATTCTCCATTCCTGGTGAGGTGGTATGGTTCCCCACAGGACAACGTATGACGGTTTCGATGAAATCAGGGCCAGTGATTCAGGGCCATGTTCACTCCTCGGAAATTTATCTTGATCCGGCGACGTTCACTCCTGAATTGGCGTTGCGAAGTTGGGTGCCTGGGGATATCTTTTGTCCCAAGGGATTCGGTGGGCGGCAAAAAAAACTCCAGGACTTTTTTTCGGATATGAAATTGCCCCGATCCCAGCGGGCCAGAGTGCCCTTATTGGTTGCGCCAGAAGGAATCCTCTGGGTTGGCGGATTACGGGCAGATGAACGGTTCCAGGTTTCAACATCCACCACATCGGTAGTTGTCGCCAAGATGATTGTTTAATAATATGGAAGAACGTATGGATCAAATTTTTGGAAAACCCCTAGTCACGCAAGAAGCCATGCGGACTCGGATTAAGGAATTGGGAAAGCAAATTTCCCAGGATTATCAAGGCAAGGATCTCCTGGTTGTCGGCGTTCTAAAGGGGGCTTATGTATTTTTCGCCGATCTTGCCCGGGTCATTCGATTACCGATTCAGATTGATTTTTTGATTGCCAAGAATCACAAGAAAATCCGCAGTTCAGCGAAAAGCGTCAAAGTGTGGACGGAGTTGACCGAAAACATCGACAAACGTCATGTGTTGCTGGTGGAAGATATCGTGGACTCTGGAGTAACCGCTCAATCCTTAGTCGCCAAATTGATGAAAAAGAAGCCAGCCTCTGTGGCTGTGTGTGCATTGATCAGTAAGCCGGCCAATCGCAAGGTGGAGGTCGATCTCCGGTATGTGGGGTTTGAAGTGCCTCCGACGTATGTCGTGGGATACGGGCTGGATTTTAAGCAAAAATATCGAAATCTGCCCTACCTGGCCAAACTCGATCCAAAGCTGGTTCGAGAAGACTCTCAGGCCTAACTAACGCGGTTGTCAGCTCTAAAAAATGCATGATACAATCAAACGGTTAATCCGTTGTCTCGATGGGATGGATCATTTGAATCGTTAAGGGGGATACCCTCGATATGAATTCACGGGTGAAAAACTTACTATTTTGGGTGTTTGTCTGTCTGTTCATGATTTTGTTATTCAACCTCTTTACGGTGCCCAATCAGCACCCTGAAGATCCGGTCATATTTAGCGAATTCATGGCCCACCTGGAAAAAGGCGATGTTGAACGGGTCATTATCAAAAACAATAACATTAGCGCGATTCTGAGAGATGGCACCAGGATCCAAACCTATTCGGTCGAATATCCAGACCTGGTCAACGTCTTGCGGGAAAAATCTGTACAAATCGAAGCGAAGCCACCGGAAGATAATCCTTGGTATATCACCTTCCTGTTGTCTTGGGGCCCCTTTGTGCTCTTTTTGGGCTTGTGGTTTTTCTTAATGCGCCAAATGCAGATTGGCGGCAATCGGGCTTTGTCATTTGGGAAAAGCCGCGCGCGCCTCCTGACCGAAGAGAAGAAAAAGGTCACGTTTGCGGACGTTGCGGGTGTGGATGAAGCCAAAGAAGAAGTGGTGGAAATCATCGAATTTCTGAAGGACCCTGCAAAATTCCAAAAATTAGGTGGGCGTATTCCTAAGGGAGTCTTGATTGTGGGGCCTCCAGGGACGGGCAAAACCTTGTTAGCCAAAGCTATTGCTGGTGAAGCAGGCGTGCCGTTTTTCAGTATTAGTGGATCGGATTTTGTGGAAATGTTTGTTGGTGTTGGAGCTTCCCGTGTTCGAGATCTTTTTGAACAGGGGAAAAAACATGCCCCTTGTATCATCTTCATTGATGAAATTGACGCGGTTGGCCGGTTACGGGGCGCAGGCCTCGGTGGAGGACATGATGAACGGGAGCAAACACTGAATCAATTGTTAGTGGAAATGGATGGGTTTGACACCACGGAAGGAGTGATCCTGATTGCGGCCACAAACAGACCGGATGTGTTAGATCCTGCCTTGTTACGACCAGGAAGGTTTGATCGGCAAGTTGTTGTCAATCGTCCTGATGTTCGTGGGAGAGGGGAAATTCTAAAGGTCCATACTAAAAAAGTTCCTGTCTCGTCAGATGTGGATCTTGAGCGAATTGCGAGAGGGACTCCAGGGTTTTCCGGGGCGGATTTGGAAAATTTGGTCAACGAGGCGGCCTTGTGGGCGGCTCGCCTGGATAAAAAATCCGTAGACCAGATAGATTTTGAAAACGCCAAAGATAAGGTTTTGATGGGTGTCGAGCGTAAGAGCATGGTCCTGACTGAGGACGATAAACGTACGACTGCGTTTCATGAGGCTGGCCACGCCTTGATGGCGAAACTATTACCAGGTACGGATCCTGTGCATAAGGTCACCATTATCCCTCGTGGGCGAGCCATGGGCATGACGATGCAGCTGCCCATCGATGACCGACATAGTTATTCGAAAGACTTTTTGTACAATACCCTCTCCATTCTGTTTGGTGGGCGCGTCGCTGAGGAATTGATCTTTAAAAGTGTGACGACCGGGGCCGGGAACGATATTGAGCGGGCCACTGAATTGGCGAGAAAAATGGTCTGTGAATGGGGCATGAGTGAAAAATTAGGTCCGTTGACCTTTGGGAAAAAAGATGAAGAAATCTTCCTGGGACGTGATTTTGGCTCACGTCGAGATTTTAGTGAACAAGTGGCCTTGGAGATCGATAAGGAAGTCAAACGGCTCGTGGTTGAAGCCTACGAACGAACCACCAGGATGCTGACGGAGCATATTCATACTTTACGGGCCATTGCCGAAGCATTGTTGGAGAAAGAGGTATTGGACGGCATTGAAATCGAGGAAATCGTTCAACGGTCTTCGTCGATTGAACAAGCTGCGGCTGTATAACAGGCTTTTCCGCTTTGTTTTCTAATCCAGTATAACCTAAAGACTCAGTACCAAGCCGATGCAGATGGCTCTCTACCCATATCATATATTCTCTTTTGATGCGAAGACCGCAAAAGGCTGATTCCTGGGTTTCCCATCTGGATCATGTACTGTGCCACATTAACTGTCAGCATGATGGATAAGCCCACCAGCTTTGTTTTAACCCCCCTTAGAGGTTTGATTACCCCATCGTTTGCCCTCTTACTTGCTGTGGCCGGATTTCATGGGCTTTCTGATCATCCTACACGGCTTGCCATGTATGGCAGAGACGCTGCATGATCTCAGTGTCCTCATGGAAGCAATGAGTTTTTCCACGACCTGCTAGAATAACTCCTGTGCCTATCCCAGTGGCCTCCTTTCACGAAATTCGGTGTCGAGAGAAGACGCTGCCTTTTGGGTCCAAGGTATTAATCATGGGGGTGCTGAATGTGACCCCAGACTCCTTTTCTGATGGGGGAAAGTTCTTCGATCCCGGGGTAGCCATTGAACGGGCACAGCGGATGATTGCCGAGGGAGCGGACGTGATTGACATCGGGGGCGAATCGACCAGGCCAGGAGCCTCTTATTTGGGCCAGGATGAGGAAATCAAGCGGATCAGACCAATTCTTACAGTATTGGGGAAGCACACCAACATCCCACTTTCCATCGATACACGGAAAGCCGCTGTGGCTCAGATAGCGCTGGATCTCGGGGCGGTTATGGTGAATGATGTGAGCGCCCTGCAGGATGATCCTCGCATGGCTCAATTGGTACAAGAATCGAATGCTGGGGTCGTCCTCATGCACCGGCAAGGGCATAGTGTCACCATGCAGAAAGCCCCGCATTATGATGATGTCGTGGGTGAGATAAAGGCTTTTTTGGCTGAGCGGGTCTCGATGGCCCGATCAATGGGAATTCCGGCAGACCATATTATTGTCGATCCGGGAATCGGGTTTGGGAAGACCCTCAATCATAATTTGAAAATTCTGGCCAACATTGGAGAATTTCTTCAATTAGGACAACCTGTTCTGATTGGCTTGTCACGGAAAGGATTTATTGGAGAATTGACGGGAAAGCCGGTTGGTGAACGAGAAATGGGGAACGCCGCTGCCCTGACTGCCGCAGTCTGGCAGGGAGCCCATATCTTGCGGGTCCATGACGTGGGTGCGATGAACGATGCCATCCGGGTGGCTCAAGCTTTGCGAAATTCGTGCGACAAGTAATAACAGGGTGTTGAACAACTCTCCCAGCGGCGTTTTTGCCGCTTTGTCGTGCATACGTGTCGTTGTGATGCTCCGAGTGCGCAACTCCGGTCTCCGCACTTGCGGCCTGTCGTGAGGAATCGACAGCCATAGTTGGAGAGGACTGTTTGAACATCCGGCCAAGCTCTAGAGGGGCTTTTGCCTATGTGTATTGAGACGGGCGGCATTTTTCGATATTCGAGTTGTTTATAGCCTTTTGAAAGTATTAAGAAAGAAAAGGGGATCCTATGGGGAAACTATTCGGCACAGATGGGGTTCGCGGGGTTGCGAACCTGGATCCCATGACCAGCGAAATGGCCATGAAATTGGGTCGGGCTGCGGCCCATGTCTTCCGTAAACGAGAAGGCCGCCATCAGATCATTATTGGAAAGGATACCCGCATTTCCGGGTATATGCTGGAGTCGGCCTTAACTGCCGGATTGTGTTCCATGGGTGTGGATGTCTTGTTAGTAGGACCCTTGCCCACGCCGGCGATTGCGTTCTTGACTCGTAGTTTGAGGGCCGATGCCGGGGTGATGATTTCCGCCTCTCACAATCCCTATCAGGATAATGGCATAAAATTCTTTTCGAATGACGGGATGAAATTACCGGATGAACTGGAACAGCGTATCGAGGATCTTATTCTATCGAATGAAATTCAACATATTCGGCCTACGGCTGAAGCCATCGGGAAAGCCTATCGCATCGATGATGCCGAAGGGCGGTATATCGAGTTCGTCAAGCGGTCGCTTCCCCGGGAGATGGATTTTCAGAATATGCGAATCGTGCTGGATTGCGCTCATGGGGCGGCCTATCATGTCTTTCCAAAGGTCATTCGGGAACTGGGGGCGAAGGTCTGGGTGATGGGGCATGAACCGGATGGAGTAAATATTAACGACGGGTGCGGGGCGGTTCACCCCGAACGATTACAGCAGATGGTTCGAGATCGTAAGGCCGACCTCGGCATTGCGTTGGATGGAGACGCGGATCGGGCGATGTTTGTCTGTGAACAGGGGCAGGTGGTCGATGGGGATCACGCACTGGCTGCTTTTGCTCTTGACCTCAAACGGCGAGGCCGGTTGCGGCAAGACACTGTCGTCGGAACAGTCATGAGTAATTTTGGATTTGAGATATGCATGCGGGAGGCTGGCATAAACTTGGTACGAACGGCTGTGGGTGATCGATATATTTTGGAAAGGATGGTGGCTGATAACTATAATCTGGGTGGAGAACAATCCGGCCATATGATCTTTTTGGACTATCATACCAGCGGTGACGGGATGATCTCCGGCTTGCAAATGCTCAAGCTTATGCAACGGGCTCAAAAACCGCTATCGGAAATCGCCATGTGTATGAGTTCCACGCCTCAGGTGTTATTGGGAGTCAAAGTTCCCAGCAAACCGGACTTGCAGACTCTCTCGCAATTACAGCATGCCATTCAAGACAAAGAACGCCTGCTGAATGGAACCGGACGGATTCTTGTGCGCTATTCCGGTACTGAACCCCTACTGCGAGTCATGGTCGAAGGGCAAGATAGTCATGTCATTCAGGAGATTGCAGAAGATTTAATCAATGTGGTGAAGGCTTGCATCCGGTAATGACCCGTTGGATCACACGCGTTTCCTATGACCGGTCTCTCCACTGAAAGAGTCCCATTCATCAAGAATAAGAGGGAAAGGTCGATAAGGCCCGTCTTCTCAACCCGCCAACCCCGTCGCGCCAAGATGTGCCCATACACTGGCAAGGCCGCACGAGACGAGCGGGAGGAAAATATACTTGGTCGTACGATGATGCGTGTGTGCAAGGAGACCGCGGCTGGCGGACTCCGTGAACATTTCCATTAACAATGTGCGTTGCCCTATGTGATACTGCTTGGAGTTGTGTCCTATCTCGCCGGGCTGTGGCTTGGTCCGCTTCTCGCCTTGTTTCCCCTGTCACTTCTGGGGGCTCTTCTTAGTTTTGGATTGTTCCTAACCTGGTTCGAACAACAGAGTCGACTCACCCGACAGGCAGGATTCATTCTGTTTGCTCTTGTGGTGGGAGGAATCGGTCATGCCCATTGGGCGTCTATCGCTCAATTGGATTCGGATCTGGTTGCCGTGGCTCATGAACATCCCGTCTTATTTGAGGGAGCGATTGTGGCTCCGGTGCGGCAGACTCCAGATGGGCTTGTTCTGTTGGTGGAAGCTTACCGAATTGTGAGGCAGGGTGAAGGGCAGGCGGCCCATGGGCGGATCCGTCTCACCTGGCGGGAGCCCGGCGATCATTCATTGGTTTATGGAGATCATGTGGCCTTCACGGCTCGGGTGCGCGAACCCTATGGAACTCTGAACCCTGGCGGGTTTCATTATGGGCAATACCTGAAGCGGCAAGGGATTCATGCTGTCGCGACGGTGCAAGGCCCGGAAGCCATCCGGATTCAGGGTACCCAAGAGCGGAACACTCGTGAACAAATCCTGGGTGTCGTTGATCGTTGGCGCCAAACCATTCATCATGCGGCTGTCTCCAGTCTCACCAATCCTGCGTTGGGATTATTCTTAGGCATGGTGCTGGGAGAACAAAGTTTCATTGCACAGGACATTCGAGACGCATTCATGGCCAGCGGAACCGTGCATATTCTCTCGATCTCGGGGTCCCATTTAGGTTTATTGGCCTTGTTGATTTTTGCCGGGGCGCGATGGAGCCTGCGCCTCTTACCGGCATCATGGCTGGAACGACTGTCGTTGCACCTCACCGCCACCCGTTTTGCTATCCTCATCACTCTGCCAGCCGTCTCCTTTTATACGTTGCTCGCGGGGGCGGAAATGGCGACGGTCCGCTCATGGATTATGATCGTGGTGTGTTGTGTCGGCATATGGTTGGGACGGGAACGCAATCTGGTGACGGCATTAGCGGTGGCGGCATTCTTCATGGTACTGCCACATCCGGAAGCCATCCACGATATTTCTTTCCAGTTGTCATATCTCTCGGTTGCTGCAATTGGCCTGGTGGTTCTGGCACGAAAAGAGAAAGAAACCAATATCTCAGAATTAGACGCCGCCTTCCCTTCAGCCCAACCTACCTGGCTTATGAGTCTTTGGCACAAAGCCACGCTGGCCTGGCTCATCACGCTCGCAGTCAGCCTGACGACCTTACCTTTAGTCGCCCATGACTTTCATCAAATGCCCTGGCTCGGATTGTTTACAAACATGGTTATTGTGCCTATGGTGGGAGTGTTGATGATTCCGATAGGCCTGCTGTCCGCAGTGGCCATCTTAGTTGGAGGAGGAGAAACTCTTCCTCTAGCGAGTGTGAACCAATGGGTCTTCGACTTGCTCGCGCAGGTCGTGTTTGCCCTCTCACATATTCCGGGAGCCGCTTGGTATGTCTCGTCGCCCAGCCTCAGTTCCATGATGGTATTTTGGGGCATGCTGGCCGGATTGGTGGTCATGTGGCATCGTCTTCCTATCCGATGGGGATGTATCACCGTACTGCTTGCGATTCTGCTGTGGTGGGGATGGTCGCCCCGTACAGGATGGGAACCGGGAATTCTTCGCGTGACGTTCTTGGATGTGGGGCAGGGGGATGCCACTGTTCTTGAATTGCCGGATGGCCAAACCGTGTTGATCGATGCCGGACCGGCCTATCGGCGGTTGGATATGGGGCGGGCGGTCATTGGGCCATACCTGTGGAATCAGGGAATCCGGCGACTGGATCATGTCGTCGCCACACATCCACAGTGGGATCATGTCGGTGGATTGCCGTGGGTGTTGCATACGTTTGAGGTAGGCCACTATTGGAGCAATGGCGTCTCACGGTCAGAAAGATTCTTTCATCAACTCCAATCCGCGGTGAAAACTGCCGGACTCCTGGACCAGCCAACTGGAGAAGGAACTGATATTGTCAATGCAGGACCCTGCTCTCTGACGGTGCTGAGTCCTTCTCGCAGCCACCAAATGTTGTCGACCCTTTCCATGACTGTCTCCAGTGGAAAGGACCTCAATAATCGATCGCTCGTCACGAGGCTCGAGTGCGGCGGGCATTCATTTTTGTTGACGGCCGATGCGGAACAAGAAGCCCTTGAAGGGTTGCTGACCACTGAGAAGGGTCTTTCGGCTCGCGTGGTGAAAGTGCCGCATCATGGTGCTAAAAGTTCCCTGCATGGTGGATGGGTGAATCGGCTTCAAACAGAGGCGATGGTCGTTTCAGTCGGTGCACACAACCGGTATGGACATCCGGCTCCTGAGGTGCTAGATGCGTATCAACAGCGAGGGTTCCCCCTCTATCGAACTGATCGAGATGGGGCAATCTGGTTTACCGCGACTCTGGGTTCGCATGATATGACAATTACTACAGCCAAGCAGGAAAGCCTTCTCCCGGTGCATATCGGGTCTCATATGTGGGGAGAGGAAAGGGCTAATTGGGGTCGGATATGGAATCGATGATTCCAGCCAATTCAAAAGTGTCAAGCATCCAGCTACTTCGTCATCCTCGAATTCTTTATCAGGAATTTTGGCCGTTGTTTTTCCCAGGATACCTGTTCCCATCTGATATTGCCGGTATGATGAAGAATTGCGGCAAATGATTTTCCCCAGTTTGAATCAACCGTTTTTTTCCTGTAAGGACGGACTGTTTGCATACAAGGAGTCTTATGGCCAATCAAGATCAATTGAAAATAATTAAAGAAGGCGTTGAAACCTGGAATGCATGGAGAAAGGCGAATCCTTCGATTCGCATTGATTTGAGCAGTGGGAATTTATCAGGCGTGCATTTGCCCGGAATCGATTTGGATGGCGCAAACCTTCAGGATGTCAATTTCAATAAGGCGGATCTTGCAGGAGCCATGTTGTCTGGAGCGAATCTGACTGAGGCAAGTCTGATGCAAGCGAATCTGACCGGGGCGAATTTGAAAAATGCAAATGTGAGTGACGCTGATCTTCTTAAGGTTATACTCGTCCGCGCGAATCTTGAACGGGCACTTCTGTCCAAAACAGATTTGACCGGGGCAGATGGTACGGAAGCGAATCTGAGCGAAGCCAATCTTCACTTGGCCAATTTGCGTGAGGCAAAACTAGTTGGTGCTAATTTGGAAGGAAGTAGACTTCGAGAGGCTAATATGATTCTGGCTGATCTGGTAGGAGCCAATCTTGCCAGCGCTGACCTTGCGCAGGCGAACCTCAAGCAAGCGAAGGTACGTGGTGCGAATGTTGAAAAAGCCTCCCTGATTGGCGCGAACATGGAGGAGGCTGACCTTCAGTCTCTTCAAAATATGACCATTATTCAACTATCCAAAGCACGATCTTTGCTAAATGCCAGACTTGATCCAAACCTTTACGAACAACTTGCAAAAGATTATTCCCATTTATTTGGATAGGGTTAAATGGGGAATTTATATGGCAGTAGAGAGGTATCTCCCATTCCCCCCTATGTAAGCACCTACATTGCCGAGATGCTGAATGAAGGACGTGTTCTTGAAAGGCTTCAAAGTTGAACGAGGCCGGAACGGCCTGTCGGTAGAGACTGGTGAGGACCCCTTCCAGCGGTGATGCTTGTTGATCGGAGAGGTCAGTTTTGAGTCAGGAATATTCCAATTACGAGCGGATGCCACTGACCATTTGCAGGATCATGGCCGTCACGAACATGAGGCTGATACCGGTGAAGACCCCATAGGCCGATTGGACCCGGCGGGTGGCGGTATAGAAAATGGTGGTTAAGGAAAAGATGACATATAAAAGCGAGCCGGCGGCCAACGCAAAAAACATGATGGTAAAGTAATGAGACACTGCGAATCCGCTGATCAAGGTCCCTAGACAGGTTGGCAGACCTGCCAGCAGTCCCATCAGGATGATATCTTTGAGCCCCGGCCTGGATTTTCCAGCCGAACCGATGATGGCAAATCCTTCCGTGCCGTTGTGTAAAGCAAAGCCCATGATCAGTACACCACTTAAGACCCATTCACCCTGCATATACGCGGCGCCGATCGCGAGACCTTCGCCTAAATTATGGAGGCCCATTCCTAAGGCAATCATGTAGGGTAAAAACAGCTTGGATGGTTCTGTCCGGTTGCGACCCTGCTGGCGTTGCTCGATAAGCACCAGCCCCACAAACCCGATCAGCAAGCTACCAAGAAAGACGACCCATGAAAGCAGATCCGTCGCCCCCGTGAATTCCACGGCTTCGTGCATGAGGTCAAAAAAGAGGTAGACGAGCACACCGGTGGCGATCCCGATTAAATAGCCTTCCCATGATCGGCTCATGCCCTTTGCGATGACTAACGCCAAAGCGATGCCCAGATATATCGGGAAAACTCCCGCAATCGCCCCCAACCCGATTAATTGTCCAATTGTTTCCATATATAATATTTAATTTATCAGTTAATAAAGGTTATTGACAATAATGAAAATTGCTTTCATTTTCAAGTAAGAAAAAATGGTGTCGAGACTCAGGGAATCCTGCCTGTTTGGATGGTCTCAAACAGTCGGCGAGATTGAGGGAGCGGTTCCCATTGCAGGATGGTTAACGAGTCGTCCACATAGGCTGGGTGGCGAATGCCATTGAGCACGCAGGTCACACCAGGGGTGCTGGCGACGGCCCAGAGGGCTATGCGGGAAAAAGGTTCCTCCCGTTTGGCTTCCGGTAAAAATGGGTCGATGATCTGACGAATTTCAGAGAGGGTTTTAGCACTTTTTTGCGCGGCCTCCATGCGCATGACCTTGAGAAGGGAGACGAGTTCTGGAACGTACCGATCCCGCCATGATTCCCATATTTGTTCTTCTCCCTTTTTGCCGGCGAAATGCCGGGTGAGCAATTGGAAGACCTGATTGGCATGTGGGGCAATCGTTTGTGATTCGATTTGGTCCCAGTGTTCCAAATTTTGAATTGACGATCGAATCCGTTTCAGTTCTTCGGCCCAATTGAAATAATCCAGCGGAGCAGCTCCCTTTTCCGGATTTGGGAGCTGAGGTGCTAACACCTGCTTGTAGTCGTGTTCCAGGACGGCAACTTTCTGGTGCTGGGCATCAAAGTTCGTATTGGAAATTTCCACCTGGGGGTCTGCAAGCCGGATCATGCCTCCGCCTTTCTCTGGAATGGCATTCAGTGGTCGATTCACCAATACCGCAATATTGGTTTCCTGGGCCAATGTCAACACCGTTTGTGACTGTTCGGGGCCGGTATTGGGCGTGAGCATGGCTCCCGATTCAAACACATTCATCGGGAGTTGCAGAACACGAAAATGATGGTGAGGAATGCCGGAATGCTTCGCGGCAGCCACAGCGGCTTTGAGCATACGAGAGAGCGATGTGGCTTCGGGATGATCGGGTTTGGCCGTGCAGGTATTGGAGGAGACTCCATAGTATTGCAAGCGGCCAGCGGCGATTTGTGATTCCAGATAGACAAAAGCCTGTTGCAGACGCCGGTAAAATTCCTGCCGGAGGTCTTCCAGCCTTATGGGGTCGATCGACAATTGTCGATTTTTGGCATCCGACAGAAAGTATTCGGGGTTGTGCAAAAGACAGACATCCAGAGTTTCCAGTCCCAGGCGGTCAAGTGAAAGTAAGAGTTGCTCCTCTAAAAACGTCGGATGGAGGCAGTGCCAGATGCCATCGCCATATTTGACCATCTCGGGAAATGGTTTACCGGCTTGTTCCCTGGCCTCTGCGCGCGCGAGATTGGTTCCCTGTACGTAGCCGATTTTCGAGACCACGATGATCTCTTCACGCGAGATAGACTTTTTGGCAATGAGATCCTTGAGCACGGCACCGACCAGCTGCTCGCTGCGGCCGTCGGCATAATTGGTGGACGTATCGATGAGATTGCACCCGTCTTGCAAGGCCTTTTCAAGCGCTCTTCGATGGTCTTCTACTCCAACGTCTATTCGGTAACCACCAAAGCCAATGCGAGAAGTTGTCAGTCCGGTTGAACCAAAAGATGTGTATCCATGAGAGGAAGGGCGTGAATGACGCGGGCTGGCTAACCTAGTGGCCACGTACTGACCCGTTCCTTGAGGGGTGGCATGTCCAGGGCGGCCTTGGCCGGTTAGGGCTTGCAATGGTTCTCCCTGTGCTGATGAGGCGGGGCCTCTTTGAGGATTGCTTAGCGCGGACGGCACGGCATGAGGATCGGTGATCGGGTCTTGGCAGGCAAAGTTCTTACAGATGTAGAGAGCGGCTTTCCCGTGGACCGGGGTTTTTCCTGCTAATAGGGGATGAGTCGATTCACTCTCCAACTCTTGCCGATAGGCCAAAATGCGGTAAGGCACAAAACACTCATTGACCGCCGAGCGGAGTTGGTCATATCCCTTGTCGCCGGGAGTTCCCACTACAGCCAATTCCACCGGGCCTCGTAATAAAAGATCTACGACCATAAGACTCTTCGGAAACCCTCTGGACACCTGCCCTATTTGTTGCCCGTATGCCCTAACGGCGTTGGTGGAAGCGGTTCGAAAGTCTTCACGATCATCGTGAAACGACAAGCGGGCCAACGCCGATGCGGCCACCGCATTTCCGCTAGGGGTAGCCCCGTCAGCGCCTTCTCGTCCCCGGATAATTAAGGCTTCATGATCGGCAGCCGTGGTGAAGAATCCTCCATTGACTCGATCTTCGAAATCTTCCAGAATGCGTTCAACCAACGAGATCGCCTCATGGAGATACCGTTCGTGCCCCGTGGCTTCATAGACGTCGATCATGGCTTCGGCGGCATAGGCATAATCTTCCAAGCAGGCATTGAGATGGGCGTGACCCGCGCGATAGGTGCGCCACAATCGGCTTTCGGGACGTGAAAGCGTGGTCAGCAGGAAATCAGCGGCCCGGATGGCGCCATCCAGATAGGGTTGGTGGTTGAACACCCGACCGGCTTCGGCCATCGTCCCGATCATCATGCCATTCCAGGCAGTGATGATTTTGTCATCGAGTCCCGGCGGCACCCGTTTCAGTCGAGCCTGGTACACGGTCGGTTTTACCCGGTTGATCGTGTCACGCAAGCCTCCAGGGGAACAGCGTAATTCCTGTGCCACCGCCTCAAGTGATTTGGGTGTGCGTGGGATGTTTGTGTGTTCCCAATTGCCTTCCTCCGTGATGTCGTAATAGGCGCAGAAGTGAGTGGCGTCCTGTTCGCTGGTGACGATTTCACGAATCTGTTCCGGAGTCCACACGAAAAACTTGCCTTCCACTCCTTCGCTGTCTGCGTCGGTAGCCGAATAAAACCCGCCTTCCGGTGCGGTCATTTCACGCAAAATGTAATCTAAGGTCTCGGTCACGACCTGGCGATACCGATTTTCCCCTGTGACTTGAAACGCCTCAGTGTAGGTCCGTGCAAGGAGGGCATTATCATACAGCATTTTTTCAAAATGCGGGACCAACCATTCGTCATCGGTGGAATAGCGCGCAAACCCTCCTCCGATGTGATCGTACAGACCTCCTGCCGCCATGCCATCGAGGGTTTTGGTCACCATGGCGAGGATTTTTTCCTCTTGACTCCAGTGATATTGGCGCAAAAGAAACGAGAGGCCGGTGGCAGGCGGAAACTTGGGGGCATGTCCAAAACCCCCGCAGCGGGCATCGAAATCTCGGGCAAATTGCTTGACGGCATCTTTGATCTCGGCTGCCCCCACGGCAAGTGGAGAGGCCGGTTGGAGGGCGGCTCGCAGACGTGTGGTGAATCGACTGGCTTGTTGCACAATGTTGGCTTGATCCTTAATCCACCCCTCGCCAATATTTTTCAGAATTGATCCGAATCCAGGCCGGCCATACCGATCGGTGGGAGGGAAATATGTTCCTGCAAAAATTGGCTCCTGATCGGGAGTGAGGAACACCGTCATGGGCCATCCGCCGTGCCCCTGGTTCATGGCGGTTGTGGCTTGCATATAGATTTCATCCAAATCCGGCCGTTCTTCCCTGTCTACTTTAATATTCACGAAATAGCGGTTCATGAGATCCGCGATGGCCTGATTTTCAAACGACTCCCTTTCCATGACGTGGCACCAATGGCAGGCTGAATATCCGATGGAGAGCAAAATGGGCTTGTTCTCGTGCTTAGCTCGACTCAGCGCCTCCTCCCCCCATGGATACCAATCCACTGGATTGTAGGCGTGTTGCAAAAGGTAAGGACTGGTTTCGTGGATCAGCCGATTGGGTTGGCGGTCGGTTGTGGATTCAGACATGAAGGGTATCCCCCTCTAAATTGGGGTAGGATTAATAAAAAATAGACATGCCTTACTGTGCGGATATTCACATAGGCTTGGAGAAGAAGTGATTATTTTGTCTGCCCCCCGAGGCTCCGTTCATACAATAATACTTTCCAGCCATCTTCTTCCGAAATAAAACCGTTGGGTTGGACAACGGGCAACATTCCTGTTCCTGGCACACGGCCGGTTTGTCCCATGCTGCCATTCTTAAGGACCCACATTAGTTCACCAGGTGTCCGATAGGTGTTAAATTTGGGGTTGGTGAAATTTCGCGGTTGAATGGGAAGGTTTTTCGCGGCTGCCCCATTCCCTTTTCCTTCCGCCCCGTGACAACTGATACAGCCTCCACGTCCCAGAAAGATTTCTTTTCCTTCGGCCAGGATTTCCGGGGTGGGCTCGAAGGGAGATTTCGTCGATCTGGCCTTGGCGATCTCAATCGAGGGGACTCGGGAGATTTTGATGTCGAATTCACCACCTGCGCTGCCATAACCTGCAGGGTTGACCGACCAGGCTGGTGTCGCGAGGATGATCGAGAAGACAGCGCTACTTCCCCAAATAGGCAGGCAGTAATTCATGGAACCCTCCTTCAATAAACTTTGGGATATGCTGAAAGAAATACGGTATTTATTGTTGGGCTAACCTGCGTTGTCCGCACCTGTGGTCATTCAGGGTTGCGCGTAAAGGTAGGCAGGATACCAATCCTATCGGTGTGGGGCAATCTCTGCGCTCTCTTATGGTGAGTCCTCCCTTTCATGTGGTAACAGCTCTCCTCGGGATGAGAGCTGTTGTGTTATAATAAGGCCCAAATTTTCCGTAAGCATTGGCATTATGGCGTTCAATGAACACAATCGACGGAAGTTTGTGGCTGGGATGAATCGGCGGATTGCCCAACTTCGTGATCAATCAGAGAAAAGCTTGGACTTTGCCATCGAAACGATGTTTCAAGAGCGTACAGATGCCTATTTGCACGTTGAACAGGGTCTGATAGAAGTTGATCGGATGTTAGGTCTGGTTGAGGGGGAGTTGGAGGACATTACCGAGCTGACAGCCGCCCAGCGACTTGAATCGCGGTTGGAATTTATTGAGGATCGGTTTGAAGAGTTTGAAAGTGAAATCCGGCAGCGTCCCCGTCGTCGACGGCATAAGATCAATCTCTTCAATTTCTTTAAGGCCGCGGGAGGCGGAGGAGGGGAGGGAGATCCCACTTCTGCTCATGGAGAAATCCGTTCGTCTATCCAAGCCTACGAAGTGCTGGGCGTTGAATTTGGAAGTCCATTGTCCGTGGTGACTCGAGCTTTCCGGGAGCGGGCGAAGAAAATACATCCGGATATCCGACAAGGCGACCGCAGTTCGGAGCCGGAACTCCGGCGAATTATCGAAGCGTACCAATTTCTCAAAACCGACTATTTTGGCAATACGGCTTCGGACTCTTTCCAGCGGCCGTTTTAAATGGTTACGTGGTCTAGGAACCTGCTGGACGGAGGATTATTCGGCTGCAAGCGTGTCTCAGGGGTCATATTTCGCCGCTTTCTTAGGCAATGGCTTTACAATGGGCCGGCGGAATCGTCAACATCTGGCCTTGTTCGGTCGCGTTTTCGCCATTGATCACCCAAGTCCGACGGGCTCCTCTAACGTGGCGATTTATACCTCTTGAAAGATTTTGCTGACCGTTTCCGGAGGACGGGCGAGGATCACTTGATCCCCTTTTTTGACCAAGGGACGTTGGATGAGATCCGGGTGTTTGATCAGGATGTCTAATAATTCATCGTCGGTGAATTGTGATTGTTGCAAGTTAAGCTTTTTGTATATCTCTTCCTTGGTGCGGATGATGTCTGAAGATTTAAGCCCTGCCTTTTTAAGTAACCCTTTTAGCGTGGATTTGGAAAATGGTTTTTCATAGTAGTTTATCGCGGTAAAAGGTTGACCGCTTTCCTCAACTAATTTGATGACCTGACGGCAGGTGGAGCAGGTCGGTTTGTGATAAATCGTGATGTCAGCCATAGACGCGCCTCCTTTGTGAGTGGACTGCCCACCCCTTCCGCCTTGACCTCCTTTTTGAGGCCATGCTACAAGCTGTTCCACCTTTATGCTATGCGGAAGGATGAGTCTGTTGAATACGTGTGAACGAGGACAATTGCCGGAATGAGCGAGCCTACCCCACCCCAAGAATTTTTTTGTGCCTCCGAGACGGAGCGAACCTTAAAGGATCTGCGCCTCAAACGTAAAGGGCAGCCTGTGTATGTCATGGGTCATGAGGATCAGTACAAGGGCAAGGAAGGGGTGTTTGAATTCTTTAATGTCCGGCTCGCCGTAGTAAAGTTTCCCGATGAAAAAACCCTGGGATTTGATCCCGTGGATTTGTTGCTACCGTGTGAGATCAACGAGGATGGAGTGCCATTTTTTGAAATTCGCTATTGTGAAACTTGCGACCAAGTGTTTCCTCTGACGTCTGCCGAGTTTCATGCTCCCGTGGAACGGAAGGAATGTCCCGAGTGCGCTCCGTAAGGCTCTATGGGGTTAGGAACCGTTTCTTGAGTTGATTGGCTGCTCACTCCCTTTTTCCCCTTCTTCCTCTTGATTCCCAGAATCGAATTCTCCAAGATTCTCTTTTCAGTATTCAGTCGCTTTTAAGAGTGTTTGGTGTGTGTGGTTCCTGAACGCTTATCGTTCGCCTTCTCAAGCCATAGAAAGGAATACGATTCATGACGCGTCGCCCGGTTTCTCGGAGGGTATCATTGCTTCGAAACTCCAAGGCATCTCTCTCGCAGGCATCCCGATCCGGTCGAACCCGAATCGAACGGGATACGATGGGGCCATTAGAAGTTCCGGTAACGGCCTATTACGGCGTCCAGACGGCGCGGGCTATTGAAAATTTTCCCATTAGCGGGATACGGTTTCCTCGACCCTTTATTCGTGCGCTGGGCTTGATTAAATGGGCAGCCGCCCGGACTAATGAATCGTTGGGAACTTTAGCGAGAAAGCCGGCTCGTGTGATTCAGCAAGCCGCGAGAGAAGTGATTGCCGGACAATGGGATGAACATTTTCCACTCGATATTTTTCAAACGGGGTCCGGGACGTCGACGAATATGAACGCCAATGAAGTGATTGCCAATCGAGCGTCGGAAATCCTGAACGGCGATCGAGGCAGCCGGAAGGTGCATCCCAATGATCAGGTGAATTTGGGCCAATCCAGTAATGATGTCATTCCGACAGCCATCCATGTCGCGGCGATTGAAGAAATTCAAAAGAATTTATTGCCAGGTCTGGGACGCCTGCACAAGGCCCTTCGTCAGAAAGCGAAGCAATTTGACCGGATTGTGAAGATCGGACGAACCCATTTACAGGATGCGACACCCATTCGGTTGGGGCAGGAATTCGGGGGCTACGCCCGGCAGATGGAGTTGGCCATCCAGCGAGCCAAACATGCTCAATCCGTGCTGGCGGAATTAGCCCTGGGTGGAACCGCAGTGGGAACGGGTCTCAATGCACATCCAAAATTTGCTTCGACGGTTATCCGGCTATTGTCAAAGGAAATCGGCTATACCATGCGGGAGGCCGAAAACCATTTCGAGGCCCAGTCCACTCAAGATTCGGTGGTGGAAGCCAGCGGGTGTTTGCGAACCATTGCGGTGAGCTTGATGAAAATAGCCAATGATCTCCGGTGGATGGGTTCCGGCCCTCGCTGTGGCCTTGGCGAAATTCAATTGCCGGAAACCCAACCCGGATCCTCAATTATGCCGGGTAAGGTCAATCCGGTCATTGCCGAATCCGTCACGATGGCGGCAACTCAAGTCATTGGCAATGACACGTCGATTACGGTTGCCGGGCAGGCGGGGAATTTCGAGTTGTTAGTCATGCTACCGGTGATGGCCCATAATCTCCTTCAGTCGATCGACCTGCTTGCGAAATCTGCCGAAAATTTCTCCAGTCGGTGCGTGGAGGGTCTTGTGGCCAACAAAGACACCTGCGAAGGGTTCATTGAGAAAAGCCTGGCCATGTGCACGGAGTTAGCTCCTGCTATTGGGTATGAACCAGCGGCGGCTATTGCCAAAGAATCCTACAAAACCGGTCAAACGGTTCGGGAGCTTGCGCGAAGTCAGGGTGTCTTGCCGGAAGCGAAGATCAAAGTACTGTTAGATCCCTGGCGCATGACAGGGGCCATCGGTTCTCGAAAGCGGGCTCGCTAGGATGTTAAGTTGATTGGAATTGAACGAAACTGGATGATCCGGCCAGGTAGCCTCGGGAAAAGAGAGTTTACCCATCGCCCCACTTCAATTTAGTGCGTAATACTTCAAAGTAGCTTCGGTCTGGAAAACGAATGAGCTGCGTGCGGTGGTCTGAAGCTTGAACGTGCACAAGGTCACCCTTTAGCAATTCCGCTCCTACTTGGCCATCGATTGTGGCCATGGCCGGTTCTTGACTTGTCAGTTCAATGGTGATCGGCACATCGGCAGGGGCGAGATAGGGGCGGTGCGAAAAGGTGTGCGGGCAGATAGGGTTAATCAGAAGTACTTCCAGTCTTGGATCTAAAATCGGTCCCTTTGCCGAAAGTGAGTAAGCGGTCGATCCTGTCGGGGTGGCAACGATTAGTCCATCACCACGCATGTTTGTCATGAAGGCGTGATTCACCCATATCTTGGTTGCGATCATTCTCGCCAAATGCCCTTTGCTTACCACCACGTCGTTTAAGGCTGAATAGGTGCCAAGGATTTGGTCACCACGCTGGAGCTGGATTTTTAACATCAAGCGTTTATCCAGTTGATATTCCCCTGCGAATACTTTATCCAACGCCGTGGGGAGATCGTCAAAGTTGATTTCAGTGAGAAAACCCAGGCCGCCCATGTTAACTCCCAAGATGGGAATCCCTCGTTGTTCAACAAGGCGTGCTCCGCCCAACATCGTGCCATCGCCGCCCAACACAATCAGGAGATCGGCTTCTTTTGCAATTTGTACACGTGTGGGGCTATCGGGAGATGGGGATCCTTGAGGAGAATCAATAAGGACGGTTTTGTGATGTGCCATCAACCAGTCACGAATGTATTGGACCACCTGCAGAATATTGAGTGCGTTAGGCTTGGTGATGATCCCGATCGTCTGGAAGGTGGCCATGACTTTTGAAGGGGTGGTGTTGTCAGGAGCCACGATGTTAGTCTGTTGATTGGCTGATAGCAAGAGAAGTTTGTCTCGAAATGAGTAGGCAATTATTGCCATGCTTTGAAACAGGCTTTCCTTAAGTGTATTTTTATTGCTAGAGTGAATCATGTCCGGCTTCGCGTTATCCTCCCATCTCCGGCTTCTGACTTGACAGTTTTGAGGGTTCACGGATAGACTGAAATAGTGAATTTTTCTCGAATTTTTTGTGGATTAGAGACGAATGCGTGAGCGAGAAGTTTCGCGAATAATCGGCTAGAGGAGGTCCAATGTTCGAACGATTCACGGATCGTGGTAGAAAAATTATCATCCTTGCCAGAGAAGAAGCGGAACGGCACCAAAACGATTATCTGGGTACCGAACATTTGGTGTTAGCCATCCTTCGAGAATCGGATGGCATTGCCCTGATGATCATCAAAAAAATGGGCCTTTCTCCCGAACAAATCCGTCTTGAAATTGAACGGAATCTGCCTGGAGGCGGAACGACGGTGACCTTCGGGGAAATTCCATTTAGTCCCAGAGTCAAGAAAGTCATTGAGTACGGGGTTGAGGAAGCCCGTTTGTTGGGACACAATCATATCGGCAGTGAACATCTGCTCCTCGGTCTTCTACGAGAAGAAGAAGGAATCGGGGGGAAGGTTCTTCGGAGCTTGGGGGCCAATCTCTTAACGGCCCGTCAATTAACAGTAACGTTCTTACGGAAATCCGGAACCAGAGAACGTGATAAAAAAAGCAGCACACCTGCATTAGATGAATTTGGCCGAGATCTGACCCAATTGGCGCAGGAAGGGACACTTGATCCCGTCATTGGACGAGCAGATGAAATCCAGCGGGTCCTCCAAATCCTCAGCCGTCGGACCAAAAATAATCCGGCGTTGATCGGTGAATCCGGCGTTGGGAAAACCGCTATTGTGGAAGGATTGGCCCAGCGGATCATTGGTATGGATGTCCCGGACAATTTATTGAATCGTCGGGTGATTGCCTTGGATTTGGGTTCTTTGGTTGCTGGTACGAAATATCGCGGACAGTTTGAAGAACGACTGAAAGTGGTGATGAAAGAGATTGCCCAAGCGGGGAATATCATTCTCTTTATCGATGAACTTCACACTTTAGTGGGAGCTGGTGCTGCTGAAGGATCCATTGATGCCGCGAATATGTTAAAACCTGCCTTGTCTCGTGGGGAAATCCAATGCATTGGCGCGACCACACTGGATGAATATCGAAAACATATTGAAAAGGATGGAGCGCTCAAGCGGCGGTTTCAGCCTATTTATGTTCAGCCTCCTTCTGTGGAAGAGACCGTTCAGATCATTCAGGGTCTTCGTGACCGATACGAAGAGCACCATGGAGTCGAAATTACGGATGAGGCGGTTGAAGAAGCTGTGAAGCTGAGTGAACGGTATATTACGGACCGGTTTTTGCCGGACAAAGCTATTGACCTTATTGATGAAACCGGTTCCCGTGCTAAATTGCTGACGTATGCCCTCCCTCCTGAGTTAAAGTCCCTGGAGCAGGAACTGAAAAGGGTTGCCCGTGAAAAAGAAGTGGCGATCGGGCTTCAGAATTTTGAGGAAGCGGTGAAATTCCGTGAAGAGGAAGAGCGATTCCGGAAATTATTGGATGATGCCAAACGGGATTGGAAGAAAAAGCAAGAAAAGAATCGACCTGTCATTTCCGGTGAAGATGTGGCTTATGTCATATCAAAAATCACCGGCATTCCCCTCTTTAAACTGGAAGAAGAGGAGTCTGAAAAGTTGCTGCATATGGAGGAATACCTTCATAAGCGGATTGTGGGGCAAGAAGAAGCCATTTCTGCCGTCTGTCGTTCTATTCGGCGGTCACGGGCCGGTTTGAAGGATGCCAAGAGACCAATTGGGTCGTTTATTTTTCTTGGTCCAACCGGGGTAGGGAAGACCGAGTTGGCTCGAGCATTAGCCGAGTTCTTGTTTAATACGGATGACGCCTTGATACGGGTGGACATGTCAGAGTACCAAGAAAAATTCACCAGCTCACGGTTATTTGGTGCCCCTCCCGGTTATGTGGGGTATGAGGAAGGTGGGCAATTGACGGAGAAAGTGAGACGCCGTCCCTATTCGGTTGTGTTATTTGATGAAATTGAAAAAGCGCATCCGGATATTTTCAATGTGTTGTTGCAAGTTCTGGATGATGGAGTGTTAACGGATAGTTTAGGCCGGAAGGTGGATTTCAAAAATACTATTTTGGTGATGACTTCAAATTTGGGGACTCGATTCATTCAAAAGGGCGTGTCCCTAGGATTTCAACGTGATGGGGAATCCGAACATTCCTCACGAATGCGGGGCGAAGTATTGGCCGAGTTGAAGCGTCATTTTAGTCCTGAATTCTTGAATCGTATCGATGAATTGGTCGTCTTTGACCAACTTACGAAAGAACATTTGGTGAGTATTGTTGACATTCTCATTGGGGAGCTCAATGCACGTCTTGTGGAAAGAGGAGTGCATTTAGTTGTGTCCGATGAGGTGAAGCAGTGGTTGATTAATGAAGGGTTTGAACAACAATATGGTGCCCGTCCCCTCCGCCGAACTATCCAACGCTGCCTGGGAGATCCTCTCTCTGAAGAACTGATTAAAGGGCGGTTTAAGGAGGCGAAGAAGATTAAGGTTGTCTTGACCGATCACACTCCCAGCTTTATAGAAGAAGAGGTCTTAGCGAGTGTGTGATTGGAAGTAGTGAAGGTCGGATCCATGATGAGACCCTCAGGACTACCAGTCCTGAGGGTTTTGTTGTTTTTTGCAAGTGAATCATAGGTGTAATAAAGGACTCTGCCAGTGGTTTTAGGAATTGAAACCTCGTGTGATGAAACGGCCGTAGCCGTGTTGGACAGCGAGGGCCACATTCTCTCGAATGTACTGGATTCACAGGTTGAAGTGCATGCCCGTTACGGGGGAGTCGTTCCGGAATTGGCCTCGCGCCGTCATATGGAGTGCGTGGAACTACTGACCAGGGAAGCATTAGACCTTGCCAAGGTTTCTCTTTCACAATTGACGGGGATTGCGGTCACCAATCGTCCGGGATTGGTGGGCGCCTTACTTGTTGGGGTGAATTTCGCAAAAGCTCTGGCCTATGCCACCAATATACCCTGTGTAACGGTGAATCATTTAGAAGGGCATTTGGCTTCAGCGTGGCTGGCCAATCCTCATTTGCCTACTCCTGCAATGGTCTTGATCGCGTCCGGTGGGCATACGCATTTGGCATTGGTTCCTCATCAGGGAGAATATCAGTTTATCGGATGGACAATGGATGATGCAGCAGGAGAAGCGTTCGATAAAGGGGCAAAAATGCTGGGGCTACCCTATCCGGGTGGCCCTGCTATTGATAAGCTCGCTGAAAATGGCAATTCTCAGTTTGTGTCCTTTCCTCGTCCTACCATTCACAGCCAGAATTTTCATTTTAGTTTTAGCGGCCTGAAAACAGCACTCCGTTATTTTTTGCGAGACGAACAGCAGAAGGGAAATTTCCCCTTGCCTGTAGCAGATGTGGCCGCCAGCTACCAGGAAGCCATTGTGGATGTGTTGGTGGAAAAACTCTGTCGTGCTGCGCGTCAGTATGACGTCAAAGCTATCTCGGTTGTGGGAGGAGTCGCCGCTAATTCCCGTCTTCGCCTGAAGCTTGAGGAGCGGGCCCACGCAGTAGGGCTTGATGTGACTCTGCTTCCACGGGCGCTATGCACGGACAATGCAGCCATGATTGCTGCAGCAGGGTTGGAACAACTTAGGCGCAAGGAGGGGACAGCATGGGACATGGATGCGATTTCTACGCTGCAATGTAAACACGATGTGTCCGCAATGGCCGGAAACGGTCTCAATTAAAAACATAATAGGGCAAGAGGAGAAGGCCTATTCCTGCTGTTCTGGGTAATCTTCATGGGTTGAAGGCTAGCCACATTAGCCGAATGGAGCGTCTGTATCGGCGACGGATCCCTCCAGAAAAAGTGGTGACGCCTGAGGTGGCCCGGGAATGTGCCGAACTCACCTATGATACGAGGCGGCAAATCGGGCTATTGGTCAACCGGCAAGGACAAATTGAGTCGGTCTTGATCGGTGACCATCACGAGTTGGTCATACCACATCTCTCACGGACCCGCTCCGGCCTTCGCTTGTTGCGGGGGGTTCGTTTGGTCCATACCCACCTCAATAATCAGCCGCTGACCCAGGATGATCTGACCGACCTGGCTCTCCTTCGGTTGGATTTGATTATGGCCCTTGGTGTGGGAAAAGATGGCACGCTTCGGGATGCCTATGTGGCGCATATTCTCTCGAATCCCATTCAAGGTCAAACCACCTTGGAATTACCGCCTTGTGCGTTTCACTCATTCCAGCTGGATTGCCAACAATTTATTCAATCCTTGGAGCAGGAGATTGTCGGCTCGAATTCAGGGATGCGAGAAGGTGTTCGGGAGGGGAGGACCCTCTTGGTCAGTGTAAGCGCAGGCCATGTGGCTTCGGAACAAGGTCGTCTTGAGGAACTTCAAGAATTGGTGCGTGCGCAGGACTTGGAAGTGTTGGGGTGTATCACCCAACGGCTTGGGGCGATTCATCCTAAATATGTGGTGGGTTCGGGAAAAATGAAAGAACTGGCGATTCGTGCGCTCCAGTCCGGGGCTGACACCTTGATTTTTGATCAAGATTTGACCCCCGCCCAAGTACGCGGTATTTCGGAAATCACGGATCTGCGGGTCTTGGATCGATCACAGGTGATTCTGGACATCTTCGCGCAACGGGCGCATTCCTCTATTGGGAAAATACAAGTCGAACTGGCGCAACTCCGTTATCTGCTTCCTCGACTCGCACAGTCCAGCACCGCTCTTTCCCGGTTGGCGGGGGGAATCGGGACTCGAGGCCCTGGGGAAACAAAGCTGGAGACTGATCGCCGTCGTGCCCGTGAACGCATTCAGCGATTGGAACGGGACTTAAAGTCTATGGCGCATGGTCGTCAGGAACAACGAAAAATGCGTGTGAAGCGAGGGCTCCCCGTTATTTCCATCATTGGATATACCAATGTAGGTAAGTCCACACTGTTTAATGTGTTGACGGACAGCCAGGTCTCCGTAAAAAACCGCGTCTTTGAGACACTCGATACCGTCAATCGGCGATGGCATCTTCCAGGATTAGGTGATGTCATTCTGACAGACACCGTAGGATTTATTCGAGATTTGCCAAAAGATCTCATGGCGGCCTTTCAGACCACCTTGCAGGAATTACAGGAGGCCGATGTGCTGCTTCATGTGATTGATGCCCACGTGCCTGATCCCGGGCAGCACATTACCGCAGTGGAAAATATTTTGAATGAATTGGGACTTGAATCCATTCCACGTCTGCGTTTTTTTAATAAGGCGGATCTTGTTGGAGAAGAGGGCATTCAACTCTTATGTCAGCGATATGGGGGTATAGGGGGATCCGCCTTGCAAGGAGCGTCTCTTCAAATGATTCAACGGGAGCTCACGCACCTGCTTCGTGGCCTTCAGGCTGAGGGCGTCTGGAACGGAAAGGCCCAGGAACTGGCATCCCATCATTCTATGGCTTCAGCGGATATCCTGCCATGAGGGCCCTTGCCTCACGATCATTTCGCACACAAGCTTCACGTCGTCCGATCGAGTCGCCGGCGGCGGCGAAAAAACGTGCAGACCGGATCCTTGCTGCATTGGGTCAAACTATCCCTGACGCCAGGGTGGAACTGGATTCCTCAAACCCGCTTGAGCTATTAATGGCCACGATTCTTTCGGCTCAATGCACGGATGAGAGAGTCAATCAGGTGACGCCTAAGGTCTTTTCCCGCTTTCGCACGGCCGAGGATTATGCCAAGGCTGATCGAGCGGAATTGGAGGCCCTAATTCGGCCAACCGGATTTTTTAAAAATAAAGCGCGCCATCTCATTGGGTGTGGCCAAGCTCTGGTAAAGCATTTTAACGGAATGGTGCCGAGAACGATGGAAGCCTTAACCTCCTTGCCTGGAGTTGGGCGAAAAACCGCCAATGTCATTTTGGGGAGCTATGTGGGGGAACCCGCCATTGTGGTGGATACCCATGTGAAGCGGGTGGCCAATCGGCTCGGGTTGACGAGAAGCCAGGACCCGACCAAAATTGAAGAGGATCTCCAACGCCTATTCCCTAAAGTACAATGGACGGTAGGGGCTCAACGCCTACTCCTCCATGGCCGATATGTATGCCTGGCCAGAACGCCAAATTGTCCTCATTGTGTACTCTTTACAGACTGTGGATGGGAAGGAAAACGAAAGCCAACATGAAAAGCATGACCGGTTTTGGGAAACGAGAATCGCTATGTCAGGGAACAATGGTCGGGGTTGAAGTTCGATCCGTGAATCACCGGTTTTGTGAGATTATGGTGCGTCTTCCCAAACCCCTATCTGGAATGGAATTAGAGCTGAAAGAGCAGGTGAAGCGTACCTGCGAGCGCGGTCGCGTTGAATTGACGGTGACCGTGAATGGCGGGGGTTCCGGAACAAACAAAGTCGTGCAGTTGGATCGCGCAATGGCGAGTCGGTACGTTCAGGGACTACGGGAGTTGCAACGGGAACTCAAGTTAAGTGGAACGGTGGATGTGAATGTGGTGGCAGGGTTTCGTGATCTGTTTACCACAAGTGAGGAGGCCACGTTGATTAAGGACGTTCCGAAAGTCGTCGAGGGGTTAACCCAGCGTGCCTTGACCGATTTAGAAAAAATGAGGAGAAAAGAAGGCGCAGCCTTACAAAAAGACCTGTTGCAGCGGATTCATACGGTTGAAGGAAGGCTTCACACGGTTCATCAACGCATTCCTCTCGCCCTGCAGGCGTCCGCCGATCGCCTGAAATCTCGGGTGGCCAAATTATTAGAAGGGGAACGGGTGAACGATGATCGGGTCGCTCAGGAAGTTGCCATGTTGGCGGAACGATCGGATGTGACGGAAGAATTAACACGACTGCAGAGCCACTTGGCACAATTTCGTTCAGCCCTCAAGTCCAAGGAACCAGTTGGTAAACGGCTGGATTTTCTCCTTCAAGAAATGGGAAGGGAAGTCAATACCATCGGGTCTAAAGCGAACGACGCCGAGATCTCCTCACAGGTTGTGGAATTAAAAAGTGAATTGGAAAAGATCCGCGAACAGGTCCAAAATATTGAATAACCGACCAAACAGTTGCGAACCTTCGGAGGAAATGTGTTTTTAGCGGGAAAAAAGCTGTTGTTTGTCGTATCCGGCCCTTCCGGAGTGGGGAAATCGACGCTATGCCGACATATCTTGAAGAATATTCCCGACATTCGCCTTTCGGTATCGTATACCACCAGGAAGCCACGGTCTGGTGAAACGGATGGCAAGGAGTACCGGTTTATTTCTGAAGACGAGTTTCGCACAAAAATTTCCGAGCATGCCTTTGCTGAATACGCCGAAGTTTATGGACGGTTATATGGAACACCATGGAAGGAGTTGGAGCAAAAGCCTGGCTCGAACACGGATGTCTTGTTGGACATTGATGTGCATGGCGCCCGGCAGGTCATGAAAACTCTTCGAAAGGCGGTGACCGTGTTCATCCTGCCCCCTTCATTAGAGGTGCTTCGGGCTCGTCTGGTTGACCGGGGGACGGATTCGGCGGATGAGCAGAGCCGTCGGTTTCAGAAAGCTCAAGATGAGATGCGGAGCTATATGGAATACCAATACACCATTCGCAATGAAACCTTGGATCAGGCCATCGAGGAACTCCAAGCGGTCATTGTCGCTGAACGTGTCCGAACCGCCCATGTCGATCCAGCCCATGTGTTCCGGTAGGGCTGCAATCAAGGGATCGATTTGTGTAAACTAACAACCTGAACATGTTCTCACCACAGAAAGGAAAGAGGTTCATTCAAATGGATACCTTATCGTTATTACCCAAACACAACCAAAAAGAATTTGATTCCCGGTTTCGGATTGTGCTGATTGCTGCCCAGCGGGCCAAACAGTTGGTGCGGGGAGGAAAGCATTACGGGACCAGCAAATTTACCAAAGAGACTTCGAGGGCCTTGGAAGAAGTGCTGCACGGGCAAGTTTCATATTTGATTGCGGAGGAGGCTAAAGAGGCGATTCGAAACGCTAAACGGTCGAATGAACGGCCCATCGATCCGGCCTTATACGCGCAGCCAGATGAGAATGCTCAGGAGATCAAAAAAGAGTTGAGTGTATATATTGATGATACGGCTCAACATCTTGGCACGGTCGTCGAAGCCGAGGAATAGCGGTATTCACTCACCAACAGAATGCAGACGATGAATGGGGTGTTGTCAGGAAAGCGGATTGTCCTTGGGGTGACGGGGAGTATTGCCGCCTATAAAGCGGTCGGACTTTTACGTCTTTTGACCCAGGCCGGTGCCAGCGTTCATGTGGTGATGACGGATTCAGCCATCCGGTTTATCGCCCCCCTGACGTTTGAAGTGTTATCAGGGCATCCGGTGGCCAGTGATGTATTTGCCGGCCATCAGGAGATGAAGCACTTGTCCTTGACAGAACAAGCCGATTTGCTGGTGGTGGCTCCCTGTACGGCGAACACTCTCGCCAAATTGGCCTTGGGGTTAGCGGACAATTTGCTCGGGACGCTTGCACTCACCGTTCAATGTCCGGTGATAATATGTCCGGCAATGGATGGCGAAATGTGGGCCCATCCGGCTGCCCAAGCCCATGCTCAGACTCTGCGTCATCGAGGGGCTGTCATTGTGGAGCCTGAGGTCGGTTCTCTGGCGTCTGGAGAATGGGGACAGGGGCGGTTGGCTACCGAGGAAGCCATCATGTCGACGGCAGTCGGCCTGCTGCAATGCCGAACGGATTGGCAAGGGGAGCGCGTTTTGATTTCGGCAGGTCCCACACAGGAACCGATTGATCCTGTGCGATTCATCAGTAACGGGTCATCAGGCAAAATGGGGTTTGCCATGGCCGAGGCGGCGGTCGCGCGTGGGGCGGAGGTCGTTTTAGTGACGGGTCCCACTCACCTGGCTGCTCCGAAGAAAGTGACGGTGGTGCCTGTGGTCACCGCAGAAGAAATGCTTCAGGCTCTCACGGTGCGCTTTGAGTGGGCCACCACTCTTATTATGACGGCGGCGGTAGGTGATTTTCGCCCCAAACAGGCGCATGCTCATAAATTGAAAAAAGACCAATGGAATGGCGAAGGGTTGGTGCTGGAACGGACTCCGGACATTTTAATGGCACTCTCTGCTCAGCGTACACATCAACGTCTGGTTGGCTTTGCGGCTGAAACGGACCATCTCATTGAGCATGGACAAGCCAAGCTCACAAACAAACACCTGGATATGCTGGTCGTGAATCAAATAGGGGGAGAGCAGTCTGCCTTTGGGAATGATACCAATGAGGTGTATGTCCTCGCTCCCGGTTCAGCCCCGCACCAAATACCTCGCATGCCGAAGCGACAGCTCGCGGATACTCTCTTGGATCGAATATTGTCCCTTCCAGTTCAGCCTTCTCGGCAGAAGGTCGTTTCTTTCCCCACTCCATAATTCTTGCTCAACTGGTTGTTGTCCCCCCCTGGCCTTCCGGTTTCCATTGTGGGAGTGTTGAAAAAGGCTGCCGTGCCCGTGCCGGAGCTCCCGGCCTTCGTAGCCGAAGCTACTTTGGCAGAGTAGGCTCGGCAGGCAGGCCAGCGGCGTTCTTGCCCCTTGGCCGTGCCCACGTACTCCTTCGTACGCTCCGCTCGTTCATGTGGCTGCTGCCTTCGGATCAACAGGCAAAATATGGCAATTATTCAACAGCCCCATTGTGCCTGGCAATGGGAACCAAATAGCGTATCCCTTTGTGTTTCGAAGGATCGCGAGATTCTGAGTGTGTTGTGTGGTAAGGAAACGGATATTGAGTGAAGGAAGAAAAAAGAATCTCAATAAACAAGAAATAACTTAACTTTAGTCGCAAATATGCCGATAAAAAATAGCATGGAAGGATTCTTCATGAATATCATCTTTTTCGCCTGGCTGGGTTCCATGGTTCTTCTCGCCATCCGAAGAAACTAGCCTCTTTTTCCCCATGCCAGTTAAGAGAAGGTTCGTCACTTCTCTTTTTGTGAGTCTGATTCCTCTTCGTGGAAAAGGGAACTGTCGCTTAAGCTGTAGATGGCAGACTTCTCTTCGGGAAATATGGCTTTTGATCTGCAATAATTTTTGAGCACGACCCGCTTGGCCTATGCGGCAAGCCTAAGGTTCATTGAAATGGTTCATGGATTCCGGGTCGAAATTACGCGATTTTCATCTTCGATACTCCTACAAGGTTTAATGTCCGGCTTCACGGAAATTGGGTAAATGCCGATGGCCGTTCTCCTTGCGAAGCCTGGGCTCGCTATTCAGCCATACATTAGCCAATCCTTGGTGCCGAAGACTGGAATTTGCGCAGCGGTCCTCCTTGGCATATCGTTCCTCCACCAAGGGATTGATCGACCCTGGGCAAATGAGATGATGGTAGTTGTTATCCAAGCGATGGGCACCTCCTCCGTGAATAATATGAGCCTTATTCGGCTAATTGAAAATTATCAAAAAAGTATCTTGAGAGTTTCAACCGGTTTTATCTGCATCTATTTAAAAAAGTATTTTGACGAGAACACTTGCAACACCAGCCAGACTTTCACCAGCGACGAGCCCAGCAGCCAGCGCCATTAAAAATCGTTCGCTCCAGGTTTTCGCAAATCTCATTAGGAGTGCTCCAAGAAGGGCTCCGAGAAAAAGGGACAGAGAGTTCCAGGCAGGAATCACAAAGGCGAGCCCCATCGTTGACGCACTGGGGATCCATCGGCTGATGTGTGGTGAGACAGCTTGAGCAAGAACGACCATCCCCACCCCTACCAGACCGGCGAGACTCATGGCCAACAGACTTCCAGGAGGAATGGCCTCAATACCGTCTTGAAAGATCTCAGCGACGGCTTTCCAGGTTGCCACGGCAGGAGCGGGCCATTCGATTGTTAATAGCATGGATTGAGGATCAGGAATGAGCACCAGGTACACGGCACTACCCACAAGAGAGCCGGTTAACACTCCGAAAATTTGCGCCAGTACTTGAAAGCGCAGCGACGCGCCGAGAAGGAGGCCAGTCTTCAGATCGTGAAGCAGATCCGCGCACTGGCCAGATGCTCCACCTGTGACGTTGGCCGTCATCAGATTCGTGGTGACATTACCGGGTATGAGGAAGCCAAACGTAAGCTGGGCGACTTTCCCCATGGCCCCGATGGGCGTAATTCCTGTTTCTCCTGATACTCGTCCTGCCACTATGGCAAGCCCAAAGGACAGAAGGACCGCGAGTACCGCGATGACCAATGAAATGTTGAAGAAAGCTATCTGAGTCAACACCGCAAACACCAAGGATACACCAAGTCCTATCAAAAACCACTGACGTGGAATAGCATATGGATCGTTGGGGGTTAAAAGGGGTGCCGAAGTTCTTGGTGAAGGTGTAGTGTCCGGCACAAATGATCGCCATGAGCAGGCAAAAGATGTCAGCGAGGCCATGACCATCAGTGTCACGCCCGGCCATAACAACCATTCCACCATCGGTCCGAACCAATAGTCGTCCGGCTTCAGATTCTCCGTTGGAATCCAGCCTTGTGTTAAGACCCATGGACCAATTATTCCCCAGGCGAGAATCGTTCCAATGAGCAGGGACAGTCCTGCGCGAAGACCGATAATGGCACCAAAGCCGACCATCAGGAGTGAGGGATCAAGAACAAATCCAAGATTTGAAAGGGATACGGTGGATAATCCGGTACTGTTGAGTGCTCCCTTTAATGGAATAACCCAGCTCGTTGCCATTTTGGGGATAGTCACGATAGCTTCGTTAATAAGTTTCACGAGGCCGGCTATTCCCCCGGCTGTGAGGAGAACTTTCACGCGAGCCAAAGCTTCCCCTCCTTTTCCATAAATTTCTCTCACGGTTTCTGCTGTGGCAATACCGGCGGGAAATGGCAATTGGTCACGGAGAAGCAACTGTTGACGGAGTCCGACCGCGACCACGATGCCGATCAGACTGACGGAAAATACCCATACAGAGAGAAGGGACCAAGCCAATTGCTCACCCGTCAATATGGCTAAGGCAGGAATGGGAGCTACCAACCCTGACGAAATAATTGATGCGGCCGAAGACGCAGTGGTTTGATTGATATTATTTTCGAGAAGACCCCAGCTTTCGGTGCGGGCTGTGGTTTCGAATATTTTCCAAAAGGCATAGCTGAGCAAGGCTGCCGTGATGGACATATTAAACGCCCAGCCAATCTTCAGGCCGCTATAAATATTGCACGGGGTGAGGAGGGCGCCAATGACCATCCCCGTGGCAATGGCACGAACTGTCAACTGTGGATCAGAAGTGTTGGGTGGGGGAAAGGTATTTGTGGATGAAAGAGAAGCCATGAAGCCATTCAGGGTGAGGAGGAAAGCATCTGCAATGGCTTTGGTTCAAGGTTGACGCATGGTCGATTCTTGGAGGTTCAAGAGTGAAAAGGATGCGGTTTATCGGATGTTCCCCCATCAGTCAAACAGTGGCATCTGTTTTATGATCCATGCTCAAGATATAGTGCTTTAACTATCGAATACGCCTTCACCCTAGTCCTCTCCCTCAAGGGCGAGGGAGCTTTGGAATGTCTTATTTGAAAATTAAAGCCCTATATGAGTGTGAACCAAGGTCTCATTTCGTCCTAATGACTCGAAGTAGAACGGGCTTGCCATGGTTCACGATAGAAAAATTCCATGATAGACAGATAGACAACCAACCAAGAAAATATCCTTGGAAATGACTGTTTTGGATGAAGGGTTTTTTGAATTTCATCATGTGTCTTCGGTGGCTGAGCGCAATGGCACATGGAGGTGTTCGTGATGGGGTTGATCCATTTCCATATTCGCATTGGGGAAAGTGAATTCATCAAACGGCTGAGTCGGAAAATCATTGTCGGACCCTAACGTGTGGCGATCTCTCCAAAACACGGGCTCATTTTGCATGTACACGGTCAGTAACTTGGCAATAGCATCGAGCGAACTCTGATGAGTGCGCTCATACCCATGGGAAGAGTCGACACCAAACGTGACGAGAGCTGTCCGAATGTCGTTTCCAGCCTCCACGGCAGAAGCACTGTCACTTCTGTAGTCGCAAAATATGTCGCGTTGAAAAGGAATGTCATGTTCCGCACATAAGGCGATGAGCCGTCTGACGAGATGATAATCAAAGGGTCCTGCTGAATCGGCCATGGCAATGGTGACTCCGAATTCGCTAGAAGCTTGAAACGGCGCGGGTGTGCCGTTATCAATCGTGACCATTTCTGCGACATCTCCATGCAAGACGGCTGATGCCCCGGATCCAACCTCTTCGGAAATCGTAAACAGTAAATGGCAATCCACGGGTAGTATGGCACCTGTCTCTATAATGGATTTGGCTGCAGCAAGGATGGTGGCGACTCCCGCTTTATCATCCAAATGCCGTGAGTTAATAAATCCGTTTGGCGTGATTTCCATTGAGGGATCAATGGCAATAAAATCACCGATATTGATTCCCAGGCTCTTAAGATCATGCTCTTTCGATAATGGCTGGATAAACTCTTTATTGTCCGATACCGCTTCATCCAGTCGCACTTCCAGATTCTTCCACGACACCGGTTGAGTATCGATTTCATCACCATACGTATGGCCAGAAGCTTTTAGAGGCAAGATTGTGCCGCGATACATGCTTGTATCGGTAAAAAGGGTCACACGACAACCCTCGGCAAACCGGCTGGACCAGCTTCCGATCGGCACAATTGCCAGTCGGCCGTTGCTTTTGAGCCATTTGACCAGGGCCCCCAACGTATCCAGATGAGCGACAACGGATCGATCGGGCGTACGTACTTGCCCTTCCATCGTGGCACGAATCGCTCCACGCCGTGTGAGTTCAAAGGGAATCCCCAATTGTTTAAGCTCATCGGATACCGCATGGACGATTTGATCGGTATAGCCTGTCGGGCTTGGGATGGCTAACAGTTTTGTGAGAATGTGCATGAGATAATGCGTATCAATTTTCGGTTTGATCATAAAATTCCCCATTACTGCAGAAGGTTACCTCAAACGTGTCGGTGTTGTGGTTTGAGGAAACAGCAGATCGATATATCGTTCAGCGGTCGGTTGTGGTTCATGATTGGCTAAACCGGGTCGCTCATTCGCTTCAATAATGACGTAATTGGGTTTGGAAATGGATGTGACGATGAAATCAAATCCCACAACAGGAATAGCCAACGCTTTGGCACCTATTACCGCTGCGGCCGCCAAATCAGGATGGATTTTTGCCGTGACATCATGAATGGTCCCTCCTGTATGTAGATTTGCCGTCTTTCGCACGGTAATGGTCTTGCCTTTTGGTAAGAAATCAGTGAGTGCATATCCGCTTTCCTTCATACATCTCCTGGTTTCCCAGTCCATCGGTATGCGACTTTCCCCGCCAGTCAATCGTGCTCGACGCTGACTTTGCCGTTCGATCAACTGGGCAATGGTATGATTTCCCGTCCCGGTGATTCGTGGTGGATGTCGGACTGCGGCTGCAACAACCGCATAGTTGATCAGCACAATTCGTAAGTCCTCGCCTTTCACATATTGTTCCAGAATGACGTGATTGCCACCTTTGCCGGCAAGGGCGATCGCGGAATTCATGTCCTTTATTGTGCGCACATCCACACTCACGCCGGTTCCCTGTTCTCCAGCCGCAGGTTTGACGACGATGGATGTGTATTTTGCAAGAAATTCACGATTTTTTTTCCGCTCATTTGCCATTATCTGGGCTGGAACGGATAAGCCTGCCTCCTCTAACACTCGTCGAGTGAGAGTCTTATCGGTGCAACGGCTCATTGCAATGGCCGTGGTTAGTTCGGATAAGGATTCTCGACATGTAATAGATCGACCGCCGAATGTCAGCCGAAAATATCCAGCTTCGGGGTCCAACACATCAATGTCGATGCCTCGCCGTCTGGCTTCATTGACGATAATAGTTGCATAGGGGTTGAGTCGTTGGTCCGGTGATGGTCCTGAAAATAATTTTTCATTGATCGTGTTTCGCGTTTTTATCGCAAAAACAGGAATCCGGTGAAATCCAAGTTTTCGGTACAGCGCAATGGCTTCATGATTATCATGCAGAACCGAAAGATCCACGTAGCTACACCCTCGGACTTTCATAAGTTCGGCCACCTTCCGAACCAATGCCTCTCCCACGCCGGGATGGTACGTATGGCGGGCGACGGCCAGACTCCAGATGCTACTGCCTTTTTCGGGATCGTCAAAAATTAAATGATGATTGAGACCCATGATCACTCCAATGACTTCATGGGTAGCCTGGTCTTTAGCGAGTAAATACATTAATTTTCGTGAGCGACGATGTTTGATAAGGAAGCCGGGATCGATGGTGACCATGTCTCGTGCCGCATAGATCCAATTCAGAGCCATGGCATCGGCCTCGGATTGGATAGGGGTTATCATAAATCCTGATTTCTGATTTGAGACTGATTGATAATCAGTCAACCACAATCGAAAAGTATGAGAAGGATCCAGAAACAGCTTATGGGGGCGAAGTGCTAAGACCACATGGGGGTCGCGCAAATAAAAAGCGATGTCGCGTTGGCCGGAACGTTCCTGAAGCAGAGTGGAAGCGACCTCTTCAGGTCCTGTAAAGGTGTGGGCAAAGATCAGTCGACCCCAACCACAGTCCATCACCACTTTTGGTTTCACCCGCCGGCCTTGGTAGGTCGCCGGTCCTACTTCCCAGTTTTTCACCGTCGGCCCGATTGGTCGCTGACGTGGGCTAGCCATGAGAAGATCATGTGGGGTCTTCAAAAAACTCGATTTCCTTATAGCTTATTGGCCTGGAGCCACAGTTCCAATAACCCAAGCTGCCATAGCTTTGACCCACGTAAAGGCGTGAGATGATCATCAGGATTGTTTAACAGTTCATGAATATAGTCCCGTTGAAATAACGTGCGTTCCTGACTCGACTTGGACAAAAGGGCCTCTTGCACCATTTCCAAATAAGGCCCGCGTAGATATTTCAATGCGGGGACGGGGAAATACCCTTTGGGTCGATCAATAACCTCGGAAGGGAGAACTCGACGGGCGATCTCTTTGAGAATACCTTTTCCGCCTTGCGCGATTTTCATCTTTGCCGGCACTCGGGCTGCCATTTCGACGACTTCATGATCTAAAAACGGTACCCGGGCTTCCAGGCTCCACGCCATGGTCATATTGTCTACACGCTTGACCGGATCGTCCACTAACATAATCGTCGTATCAAGCCGTAAGGCCTTATCAATAGGTCTAGGGGCTCCCGGTTGGGAAAAATGGTTCTCCAGAAAGCGCTGGCTATGGTCTTCTTGATGAAATCGTGGATGAACGGCTCGACAAAACTCTTCTTGGTTGCGATCAAAAAACCCATTGCGATAATCGTCGACTGGACGGTGACTTTTCAAAAGTGGGGGATACCAGTGATATCCTGCGAAAATTTCGTCGGCTCCCTGACCGCTTTGGACTACCGTGACATGCTTGGAGACTTCTTTTGAGAGCAAATAAAACCCAATGGCATCGTGACTGACCATTGGCTCAGACATGGCTCGTATACAACCGGGTAAGTTGGGCAGAACCTGAATGGAATCCACCGGGAGTTTGTGGTGAATGGTTGAGAATTCTTTGGCAATGATATCTGAGTAGAAAAATTCGTCTCCCTTTTCTCCGGCGATTGTTTCGAACCCGATGGAAAAGGTATTAAGGCCATGTGCCCCTTCATCGGCTAACAGTCCCACGATGAGGCTGGAATCCAATCCACCCGACAATAAAACCCCGACGGGCACATCCGCAATAAGCCGCCGGCGTACAGCGGTACGAAGGATATCGTACAGACGATCTTGCCAATCTCTTTCATCCAGATTCATTTCATCTTGACCCGGATCGAAGGACAGTTGCCAATATCGATGATGGCGTCGTACTCCGGTTTTCTCAATGACCATCATGGTGCCGGGCTCCAATTTCCTGATTCCTTTAAGCAAGGTGTGAGGTGCCGGGACCACGGCGTGAAACATCAGATAGTGATGAAGCGCCACCGGATCGATCTCCGTGTGTACGCCGCCTCCCGCCAAGAGAGCAGGCAAGGTTGAAGCGAATCGAAACGATTGAGACGTTTCAGTAAAGTAGAGCGGTTTAATGCCTAATCGATCCCGCGCCAGAACGACCTGTTCCGTATCTCTTTCCCAAATGGCGAAAGCAAACATGCCATTCAAACGATGAATGAATTCTTCTCCCCACGCATGGTAGGCCTTGAGAATCGTTTCGGTATCCCCGTGGGAATAAAAGGTATATCCCTTTCCTTCTAGCTCTTTTCTCAATTCCTTGTAGTTGTAAATTGCACCATTAAACACAATGCCAAGCCCCAACTTTGCATCCACCATTGGTTGCTGTGAAGCTTGGGTCAAGTCAATCACTTTGAGGCGTCGATGCCCGAATCCCAACCGTCCTTGAACGTACACCCCAACACCATCAGGACCGCGGCTGGTCATGGTGGCGCTCATGGTCATCAACCCGGCCGGATCGACGGGGTCACCTGAAAAATTTATTTGCCCTAGAATCCCGCACATACGTTCATGTTCTTTCGGTCTTCTGGGAATAATCTCCGAGGTGTGCTTGTTGTTTTTGGCTACACCCTAGATACAAAACCAGACCCCTCTACACTCATATTTTTTTTATGACAAAAACCCCTTAATCAGGATCGCCACATTGGTGCAATGGCCCATTTCTAAATGGGATGCTAATTGTTAATTATAGAGGGGAGAATCCACCCTAATAATTAATCTTGACTTTGTCAAACTGGCCGGACTGGAAAAATTTGAGGCTTGGATCAGTGAAATACGACCGCCAAAAAGGCGGCAGAGAAATATGCCTGAATGGGCGAACAAAATGAAAAATGTGATCAATCGGGAGAAAGTTCACGGAGATTCCAAGGGAGCCAAACCCGTGGACATGTCAGAAATCTGTCCGCGATGTGGAGAGAAGACGATTGTGCCGTAGTCTGGTTGGCAGCGTGTGTCGTCAGAAGGAAACTCTTCGCTCTCGTTCGTTTATTCTTCCAAATCGGAATGGAATTCATCAATTTTTTGAATTGACAGGGAATAGTGCCGCATGAAAATTTCTGTCTGGAGGCCGGATGCAATTTTGACCAAAGGGCCTTGCCTTATGGAATTTCTCGAATTTGAATGGAATCGACCCGTTGTTGAGCCAACACGTCTGAGATAATCACGACTTTTTCCCCTGTTTGGAAATGTTCACGTTCTTTTAAAATCCGAAATGCGGTTTGCAACGTTTTTTCAGGGTCTGAGCTAAAACTGATCCGGAAGGGAAACACTCCTCGATTGAGCGTCATGGTCCGACGAGATTGACTGACGTTGGTGAAGGCATAAATGTTGGTGGTAAAGGGACGACAGTTTGAGACGAAATCGGCCATGATACCTCTCCTCGTGATCACGACAATCCCTTTGGCTTGTAACCCTTCTGCCAGTTGAACCGCCGCGATGGCCAATTGCTGTTTGTCTTTTGTCGGTTTTAAATGTTTCGAAAACTGTAAGCCTGGAATGGCTTCGGTTTTGATGGCAATTTTTCGCAGATACTCAATACATTTCAGCGGATATTTACCCACCGTGGTTTCTCCGGATAACATCACCGCATCGGCTTCTTCATAGATCGCATTGGCCACGTCAGTCACTTCGGCGCGCGTGGGGATGGGATTATGAATCATGGATTCCAGGAGATGGGTCGCGACAATTACCCGTTTTCCATATTCGGCGCAGAGCCGGACAATTTTGCGCTGCACATTCGGCAAATCCTCCAGGTTGATTTCTACTCCCAAATCTCCACGAGCCACCATAATGCCATCCGATTCCTGAATAATGTCTTCCAGGTTGCGAACCCCTTCCTGATCCTCAATTTTAGCGATAATTTTGACCTTCCCGGTTTTGTGGCCCATGAGTCGTTTTAATTGTCGGATATCTTCAGCCTCTCGAACAAACGAAAGGGCAATAAAATCCACATCCGCCGATAAGCCAAACACAATATCTTTTTCGTCCTTTTGCGTAATCGCAGGGAGATTGACACGGATCCCTGGTAAATTGACATGGCGCTTGCTTTTCAACACGCCTCCATCAATGACGCGGCACTGCATGAGGCGATCGACTTTTTCCAGGATCTCAAAATTGATCAGCCCATTATCCACCGTAATTTTATCTCCCACATTCACCGCCTCCATTAAATCGGCATAGTTAATGTGAATAGAACTTTCCTCCACATCCATGGGGCCTCGGGCCGAGATGGACACGATCGTGCCTTGCTTGAGATTGAGATCGGTCGCCAACACTCCGGTGCGGATTTCAGGGCCTTGCGTATCTAAAATAATAGGAATAGGAAATGGGACTTTCTTATTGAGTGTCTTGATGTGTTTGATCACTTTGGCGTGAGAGTCATGGTCTCCATGGGACATGTTCAACCGAACAATGTTCATGCCGGCGTCATACATTTTGCGCAACATCTCGTACGATTCTGTAGCCGGCCCGATCGTGCAGATAATTCGTGTCTTTTGCATAAGTCCTTCCGTGGATGATGAATTATCGCTAATTGTGGTGTTTTTGCAAATGAGCCGCTTATATTGAGTGCTGTGGCAATGGCGAGTGGAAAAAGATGAACCCGATCAGGGTTTCATCGTCGGGCCCTCTGTTTACGGAAGAGGGTAAAGATATTAGTATAAAATTGTCATCTGTGCTTTAGGCAAGTTGAGGGCTGCGTGCGTTGATGAGGTGAAAAATGAATGCGGAAGGGGAACAACTGGATTTTGTGACAATCGAAGGACTTCTTTCCTATGGAGAGGCCATTGCCCGGCGTCCGCCAGTGGAGGGGGCGGAACTCCCTCCTCCTCCAGCATCATCGGGAGATCGCCCACAACGTGCTCGAGAGGCCATGGCGGCCATACGAGCGTTTGTCCAGGATGCCCAAGGAGGGTTTTCAGATGCAGTGGCATACCGAAACGCAAGGCACGCGCTGATTCAACACGCATGCGGGGGAGATGAGTTGGTGTTTTTCGCGGCATGGAATCAGCTTCTCGCCCAAGGCGAGCTGTCATCCTTATTTCGAGCACCCATTGGAGCCACGAAAAAACCAACACGACGTCGTCCCGTGGCTATCGTGCCCCGTGAACACATGACTCCCAATTTGGTTGAGGGTCGGATCGTTCTTGACATAGGACACGATCGGTATTGGTTGATGCCTCGGGATTTAAGTGCCCGCACGCTGTTTTTCACCATGCGGCATGGAGTCTCACAGGTGGACAGTAAGAAGTTTCGTGTGGGGCGCCGGCTGAAGAACGTACTTGATCCTGAGCGGGGCATACCCAAGGCTGAGGCAATTGGTGGCGCTCTTGCCCGGACAATCGGCCTGGTAGGAAAACAACTGGACTTCCTCCACCTGCACAATTACCTGGATTCGGAATCTTTTGTGCATATGGTGAGCCACAGTCCCAATACTCATCAGCTCTTTGAACGGGTGGTCTCCATCCTCGCCCCCGTCACAGCCAAGACGACCCAGCCCATCGTTGAAAGTGCGTTAGAATCACAAGACTTCGGATGGGCTACCGGTATTGAGAAAACCGCCGAACTCGAAGAAGCCGCCAAGGCCTTTGGCGTCGAGACGAAGGCGGCCAAGGGTCTGATTAAACATCCGCTGTACAGTTATCCGGGAGGCCACTCGTTCTTTGAACTCTATGTAGATTTAGTCGACGGGTTCCATCAGTTGGGCCAGACCCACCAGGGGAAAGTCCTGTGTTTATACACGCACAGCTCCACATTGCGGGCGCTCTTAATTTTTCTGGATCCTCGTCCGTTCAGCGAAGCCTTTTCTGAATTTGGAGACTATAAGGAAGGGCAGGACAACGTGGTGCTCCTCACGTTTGAGCATGGGCAGTTGTCCGGGTATTCCACTGCGGTCGGTCTTTCAGAGCGAGAACGGGCGGCCCGCGAGGCCTGGATGACGGTGGAGCAAGACCGCCGTGGGAAGGTCACCCTGAAACCACGTCAAATTCGACGACTCGTCGCCCTGGTCTCAGGTGGAGATTTTGCCGGAGCCGGTGCGGGCTTGAAGGAACTCCGTGTGACAGGAAACCGATTGGGTCTCGAAGTGTATTTCGTGCAACACGGATTTCTGGGGTTGGCGAACAATTGGATTGAGTTGGTGACGGAACAGGACACGCGTGGGATGAGCAATCACGCCAGCAGCCCGATCGGAAGTAGCCGGTTTGAAGATTTTAAAGATGAGGAAGTGCAACTGGCCGCCATTCATCATCTCAAACCGTACATGGAGGATGGGGCGTTAATCGTGATGGGAGGTGACGGAAGCCTGCGTGGGGCTCGTGCCATCTATGAACGGTTTGGTGTACAGGTCGTGGGGATTCCTGGTTCGATCGACGACAATATTGCCGGAACAACGGCACTAGGGCTCCATTCCGCTGTTGCCCTGGCCAACCAATCAATCGAGTCGCTGAAAGCGACCAGTGCGGCCATGGGCAGTGTATTTTTCGTGGAAGTCATGGGGGCGGGATCCGGTCATCTGGCGTTAATGTGTGCATACCAGGCACGAGCTGAGGGACTTTTGGTCAATGAACATCCTGATCCTGATGCGTATATCGAGGAAGTCATTCTAGGGACACTGAAGCAGACGTTGGGGGTCCGGAACAAAAGCCATATTATTGTGGTGGCCGAACGCACGCCCCACCGCCATCATCCGGAGGGTGGGGTCCATGGCCTGGTGGACTATTTTGCCAGGAGAATTTCTCAGTGGACCCACCTGCAAACGAGATTCGGGCCTTACCCCCTCTCTGTGGCGACCAAGGCCACCATTCTTGGCCATACCCTACGGGGTGCCTCCCCGACTCCGGAGGACAAAACCATGGCTCAACACCTAGCCTACGAAGCCATCCGGCGTTTGGTCGAACAACCCGAACATGTCATCGGATGCATGTTAGCGTATCGGGATCCCGGAACCATTCAGCACATTCCCCTGCATGCGGTTGCACCGAAACCATTCGACTGGGAACTGTTCGCTCGAATGCACGGAACCGAATTGGTCTAGCATGAGAGTCGCTTTTTTCATTTTGAAAGTTCATCTTACCTGCTTTATTGTTTCATGAAGAAAATTTCTAAGACCGTGCATGTGTGAGCATATGGCGTGGTGGTAGCCATTATTTGAGGAAGCATTAATGAAATTACCTCCAAAAGTTCAAGAAAAGTATTTGGACAGACTGGACGAACTCATTCAAAAGGGTGAGCAACTACCTGTCCATAAAAAACCTGTGAAGAGTGGTGGAAATTATGCGACTGGAAAAGTCTCCTATCGGGAAGTTGAAGAAATTGACTTGCCGAAATTTATTGAGTGGAGAACCAATTGTATTACCGTATTAGAACAAGTAGTTCCACAAAAAAGTGTTCATCGATCCACATTGGATTCTTTCCAGACTCTTTCCAATATTCCAAGTCAGCTTAATTTTGGTATTTCGTTTCTTCGATCTCTTAGGGAGGATATTGATAGAGGCTTTTTACAAAATCTGGCCTCAGAAATAGAAAGTGAGATAACAGCTGATTATATGGGACAAGCAGAGAATCTATTAAAGGAAGGAAGTCCAGGAAAATACGACCATGTCCCAGCAGCGGTGCTTGCGGGGGCAGTCTTAGAGAAATCATTGAAAACTATCTGCAGTCAACTCTCACCTCCAGAACACACAAATACTCAGAATGGATCTCCCTTGAAACTTAATGCATTACATTAATCGACACTCTCAAAAAAAGGCAGGTCTACAACGAGCTTATGGCTAAGCAGTTGCGTGCTTGGGCTGATGTTCGAAATCATGCAGCCCATGGCAATTTCGACGAATTTACCAAAGATCAAGTTGGTTCCATGATTTCTGGTATTAACAACTTCCTAATTCAGTATCTGTGAAAAAAAACAGAAAGCACAGGGGGTCAGGACTTTAGTTTATAATGCCTTAATACCACGAGCGCCTGCTTGCTTGTTCTATCATGCTCCATCTTAGTTTGGATGTGGGAGGTCCTTGCGGCCGACAGGTCCACACGCCCCCATGCCTGCAGTCCCATGATATAACCTGCCACCTTTTTTGGTTGTGAGATCCTGAGATGATTGCTCTGCTTTTGGTCCACAGTTGTGGCAGAGAGGGGGATTTGAACCCTACGGTTCCTTGTGAGGACAACGGTTTTCGAGACCTTGAAGAGACAAAAAACGAGGAGGATGAAAACCCCAATAAGTTCTAATATTCTGTTGGTTTGCTGAAGATTGAGCAAAGACCAACTTTGCATCCCATTGCATGGGATGGCGGGACGTTGCCAGCTATTGGTTACACTTACGGTTACACCCTCATTCTCTCAAAAATATTCCCACTGAGTTCTAAATAAATTCTGCTCTAATACCTCAAAGAGGGTATCCGGCATCCATTGGGGACTTTCGCATATGACCCAGTTTTAGGGCACGTGAACGCTCATACAGTTGCGCAAGTGTCGGTCTAGAGTAAGAAAAATACTTCCCAATGTAGATATTATTCCTCCAGTCCTCTATTCTTTGCCATTCCTAATACCAACTCAAGGAGCTAACCATGCGTAAGGTTCACCTTATTGGCTTGATGACTTTGGTTTGTATGGGATGCTTGGGAAAGGGTAAGACCATTCCAGCCTATTCACAAGTGCCAAGCAATCCAGTTTCTGTGGTGGAATCGGCCAAACTGGGCAACCCTGAAGCGCAGTATTATTTGGGTCTCGTATATGAATTAGGGCAAGAAGTGCCACAGAATTACAGTGAAGCAGTGCGTTGGTATCGGCTTGCTGCCGAACAAGGGCATCCTGAAGCTCAACTTGGTTTAGGACAAATGTATTACGAGGGAAAGGGCGTTATAAAGGATGATCGTGAAGCGGTTTATTGGTATCGCAAGGCAGCGGAGCAGGGATTGGCCAATGCCCAATTTTATCTGAGCAATTTTTATTGGCATGGCAAAGGGGTGCCTCAAGATTACATCGAATCTTATCGCTGGCGGAAACTTGCGGCTGAGCAAGGACATGCTAAGGCACAACTTGTAATGGGGCAATGGTACTTAATGTTCCAGGATTACAGCCAAGCACGAGAATGGTTTATGAAAGCCGCCGATCAAGGAGAAACTTCAGCCCTAACCTGTTTAGGGAAGTTGTATTTTAAAGGCCAAGGAGTTTCACAGGATTTTGGGGAAGCAGCTCGCTGGTATCAGCTTGCTGCCGACCAGGGAGATTCGGTAGCACAATTTTACCTTGGCAATATGTATTTCAAAGGGGAAGGAAAGCCACAGGATTTTCTTCAAGCATCTTTATGGTATGAGTTATCTGCAAAACAAGGTCATGTGGAAGCGCAATATAATCTGGGTGTTATGTTTAGAACTGCCCAAGGTGTGGTTCAAAATAGAGCCGAATCCATAAAATGGACAAGTCTAGCAGCAGATCAAGGTTTTTCGCCAGCACAATTTACTATGGCGGTAAATTACAAGGATGGTTGGGGTGTACCTCAAAATTACACAAAAGCTTTCCATTTATTTCAGGTTCTAGCGGAAAAAGGAAACGCTTTGGCGCAGGCGAATCTGGGCTTGATGTATGCCTTAGGTCAGGGAATAGAAAATGATTTTGTCAAAGCCCATATGTGGTTGAATTTATCAGGAGCCGAGGGGGGAAAAAATACTCTAGAAACCAGAGATATAATTGCAGAGGAAATGACACCAGAGCAAATAGCGGAGGCTCAACGATTAGCAGGAGAATGGATGGCGCAACGTGCAGAAATGAAATGACTATTCTTTATTAATAAGAATAGCCAAGAAATCTTTCTAATAAACCTGTCATATCTCATATTGGTCTTTCCCCTCACGTGCTGCTTTTTATATTGGTCCAAGTGGAAAGCTGATTATTAGGAAAAAAGTAATCTCGGCAATCAGTGGTTGAGGGTAGGTTGTTTCCTTACTCATTTAATTTAATAATCAGAAATGACATTCTATAGAACAAGACTGCCTTATCTTGAGAGACCAGATTTATCCCCCTTTCTTGTCCATCTCACAAAGGCAGGAGATGGTTGCACGGCCTACGATAATTTGATCAACATTATTGAAAGTGGAACAATAAGGGGGAGTGACAACAGTGCAGGATATATTAAAGGCCCCTATCCTGCTACCTCCTTTATGGATATACCCTTGTCTTCTCTGAAATATGTCCTAAATACAATCAACACAAAATCCCCTTCTCCACGTTACGGACCCTGTGGAATTGTCATTTCAAAAGAAGACGCATATTCTCAGGGGGCACGACCAGTTCTGTATCTCTCAAATCCTGAAATAAACGAAATGGGCATAACAGACGACCATCTATGGCGCGTGGTTATATTTGAAGGGGTTATAAACGGCTCTATCGGTTGGTTACATGAAAGAGAGTGGCGCATTAAAGGGGATTATTCCTTGACGCAGCCGTTGGCGGTTCTTGTCAAAGACTGCAATCAGGCAAAAAGGCTTAATAGGAAAATAAATAGTTCTCCCAGAAGTTTCACAAGCATTCCTCAGTCAATAATTCCATTAGACATACTTTGCCAAGGCTTGCCATTTTTGTGAGAAAAGTATTGGGAGCCAGTCTTGACTTTAGTTAATGCCTCCAAAGTGACTAAAGCGCCAAACGAAGTGACACTTTCACTTCAAATTCCGGTCTACCCATACCTTCCCATGGGCTGAAGGTATTTAAGATGGAATCAGTCTCCTGAGAAAAATAAAGGGGTCGGAAATCGTTAATTCTTGTTGTTGGGCTAATCCACCCCTAATTCAGGCCAACTGTTACGTGTCATGCCCATCATATGATGACCTGGCAGGTGAACTTGGCAGCTTTCGCACCCAATACATCTATAGCGCCTTTTGCCAAGTGCTTCGTCGGACAGCCTTCGCGTCAGTACATATGCTTTTCGATCCGTGCTTAAGTTTTTGCAGGTCTCCATGGCCTGCCAGCCGAAGCTTTAGCCGCTTGCGCGCCAAAGCTGGCTTCAGCGGCGGGCGCGAAGGCTGGCGGAGAGGGTGGGAATTTGAAGTCGTGCCGGCGTTGCTCGCCTGCACTCCCACTAGGGGGCCAGCCCCCTCGTGCCTTCGCATGGCTCCGGTCACCCCATGAAGGGGAAATATCCCCTTCAAAACCTCTGTTCAAATCCCACCCTCTGTCTTATACCGCGTTGAGGAAATTTCGTGCTCCACTCTTAATCAATGGGCTGACGATGTTGTGGCGGAGAGGGTGGGATTTGAACCCACGGTCCCTTTTGAGGACAACGGTTTTCGAGACCGTCCGAATCGGCCACTCTCGCACCTCTCCGTGTTCGTGTATGTTATGCGGTGGGAACTGGTTGGGTTCTCCGTAGGCTCTGAAAAAAGTTCTGCAAGATCGCTCGACAATCTTCCGCCAGGATATCTGAGTCGACCGTGACACGATGATTAAACCGGGTTTCTGCCGGGAGATTGCAGATTGACCCGCATGCGCCGGCCCTCGAATCCCATGTGCCGAACACCACACGCGCAATCCTGGCTTGAATGATGGCACCCGCACACATGGCGCACGGTTCCAATGTGACATAGAGCGTGGAGCCTGTCAGACGCCAGGACCCCAATGACATCGAAGCGGATCGAATGGCCATGAGTTCGGCATGGGCGGTCGGGTCTTGTGTTCCCTCCCGTTGATTGAAGCCGGTCGCCAAGATGTTTCCATCCTGGACCAGCACTGCTCCAACCGGGACTTCCTCCGCACGAAGGGCTTGATGGGCCATGTCCAGGGCCATGCGCATGAAATGCGTATCACTGGTCGGATCAGATGCGGAGATGATCATATCAATACGTTATGTGTGATGATGACTGGTTTGAGTAAAGTTCTTGTTTCGAAAAGCAAAAAAAATGGTAACATAGCCACTACATGATGTATAGCCAACCTTCCCGGAAATCTTGGTGAAATCTCCCCCCCGTGCCGTGCGTCAGGGGCTCGTTCCTTTGGAGCAGGTGCAAGCCATGTGGCAGAGCCTGGTTCACCGCTTTTTTGAGAATCGGTTACCCCTGATTACCATTGAGTGGAGCGCGCGATTAACCTCATCGGCTGGGCTGTTTGTGAGTCAGGTCGGTCCCAGGAGCGTGTGGGTGCCACGTGAGTATCGACAGGGTGCGGCCCGCGTCATCAGACTGTCCGCCCCCTTGCTTTGCGATCAACCTGAAGACGAACTTCGGCGAACGTTGGCGCATGAAATGATCCATCAATGGCAGTTTGATATTCGGAAGCATCGCCCCTCGCATGGAGCGGAATTTCGAGAGATGATGCACCGGATGAACGCGGAGGGGCTTGGGATTACTGTTCGTCATCGGTTAGATGCGGCTGTACAATCAGGGAATCGATTTGCCTGGCAGTGTCTCCAATGCGGGATGGCCTATCATCGGCAACGACGGACGATTATTCCCGCTCGACATATTTGCAGTCGATGTCGGGGAACACTGGTGGAGGTTGCGTTGGAGCCGGGATTCGACAGAGAAATCGCAATTCCCCAATGCCAACTAAGTTTTAATTTTTGGGCGTGAGGAGCGAAGGCGAAGAATTATCGACGAAAGGCGTCTTTTCCGCGGATAACCTCGGCGAGAAGTTTATCGGCCAGTTTGGCAGCCCGACGATATCGCCACCATCGAATGATTATGGCCCAAATCACAATGGTTCCCAGGGTGAGCAACAGGCCTGTTGTGATGTTGTCCATAGCCGCAGTTTAGAAGAATAATTTTCCAGATGGCAAGGTGGGGGGACGCCTTGAGAACGGGGGTTGATTTATCATGGAATGGCAAGCTGGGCTAAAAAATATAACTGAATGAAATAATTGTGAAATTTCATCATTTTCTAATGAAAAGGTTTGCATAAAAAGGGCAGTGGTTCCTGAATATGGATGTCCTGATTTTACTCGCATCGTTGGTCGTCATTCTGTTAGGGGCGGAGGCCTTTACGAACAGTTTAGAGCATTTTGGGGAGCGTCTCGGGATTTCGG
>WHTE01000095.1 GCA_009377845.1 Nitrospirales bacterium
AGTGAAAGCGAGTTTGTTGAACGAGAGACTGCGCTCATCAAGGTCCATACCCGGCCAGAGGATCGAGCGGAAGCTCTTCGGATTGCGGATATTTTTCGAGCCAATGTTCTGGATTCCTCTCCAACCAGCTACACCATAGAAGTCACCGGGGATGTGAGCAAAGTCCAGGCGATCATCAATCTCCTGCAGCCACTTGGCATCAAAGAGCTGGTACGTACCGGACGGATTGCCATTGGGCGGGAACCTACACGTCCGGCGCAAGCACAATCCCGACCGCTTGCGAAAGCGAACTAATCGACCGACTAAACCCGCCTTCATAAATGGGGTATCCGTCCATCCTGATCGACGGAACGAGAAGGTTACTATCTACATTTCTATATGAGGAGCGCATGATGAAAATTTTTTATGAAAAAGATGTGGATCGACAAAGTTTGGCCAAAAAAAAGGTGGCCGTAGTGGGTTTCGGCAGTCAAGGGCACGCTCATGCCTTAAATATGCGGGATAGTGGTATCCAAGTGATGGTGGGCTGTCGGGAAGGCTCGTCATGGAACAAAGCGGAAGCTGCCGGGTTGAAAGTCATGCCGACCGCAGATGCAGTCAAAGAGGCCGAAGTGGTGATGCTCTTAGCTCCTGATGAAGCACAAGCCGCCATTTACAACAAGGATATTGGTCCCAACTTAAAGCAGGGAGCCTTCCTGGCGTTTGGTCATGGGTTTAATATCCATTTTGGCCAAATTCAGCCTGCGAGCCATGTGAATGTTTTTATGGTGGCTCCCAAAGGCCCTGGGCATCTTGTCCGATCGGAATACACCAAAGGCACCGGGGTGCCGTGCCTGTTGGCGATTCATCAGGACCCCAGTGGCCAGACTGCCAAGGTTGGATTGGCCTATGCCAGTGCTATTGGTGGGGCCAGAGCCGGCGTCATTGAAACGTCCTTTCGAGAAGAGACGGAAACTGATCTTTTTGGAGAGCAGGCCGTTTTATGTGGAGGGCTCACCTCCTTGATTCAGGCCGGCTTTGAAACCCTGGTTGAAGCCGGCTATTCGCCTGAAATGGCCTATTTCGAATGTTTACATGAAGTAAAGTTGATTGTGGATCTGATCTATCAGGGTGGGATAGCCAACATGCGCTATTCCATCAGCACGACGGCAAAATACGGCGATGTGACACGAGGGCCACGAGTCGTGACAAGTCAAACCAAGCAGGTAATGAAAAAGATTTTAGGGGAAATACAAAGCGGTCGGTTTGCCAGGGAGTGGGTTCTGGAAAATCAGGCGAACCGCCCCGTGTATAATGCGCTTTTGAAAAAGGGAGAAGAGCATCCCATTGAAGAAGTCGGGGCGCGGTTACGGGGGATGATGCCCTGGTTACAAAAGGATCAGCTTGTGGATAAACAGAAAAACTAATGAGATGTTGAAGGACGTGAGGCCTTTCACCCATGGCTGATCGGGCGAAAGGGATTCCTGTCGCCAAAGAAGGCATCCCGTTTATCGCCGTTGGCAGTCTCTTGACCCTGGGATGTTGGCTGGCCGGATGGGTTGGGCTCACGAGCTTGATGGGATCTTTGACTCTGTTTACCACCTGGTTTTTCCGAAACCCGGCCAGGACTATTCCACAGGGAAGGAATAGTATTGTGTCTCCCGGTGATGGGACCGTTGTAGCGGTTGAACAGGAGTTTGAGCACCGGTTCCTAAAAGAACCCAGCATTCGAATCAGTATTTTTTTAAATGTCTTCAATGTGCATATCAACCGGATGCCCGTTGCGGGAATCGTGCAAGATATCGTCTATACGCCAGGGCAATTTTTGGCAGCCAACCGGCCAGAGGCCTCAGCGGATAATGAGCAAAACGCTCTCATGCTCCGGCGTTTCGATGGAAAGAAAATTCTGTGCGTGCAAATTGCCGGTTTGATTGCCAGACGAATCGTTTGTTGGGCGATGCCCGGTGAACAGGTCGAAAAAGGGGAACGGTTTGGACTCATTCGGTTCGGATCCCGGATGGATGTGTATCTCCCCCGCAATAGTGCTATTCAAGTCAAGGTTGGCGCAAAGGTGAAGGGAGGATCCTCTATCCTGGCGGAGTTGCTATGCGTGGAACATTCATGAAACCACCCAAAAAACGACGGGTCGTCTATTTAATTCCCAACCTGCTGACCACCGGAAATTTATTTAGTGGCCTGGCCTCTGTCTTGTTTGTCTTTGACGGCAATTATGGGGCCGCGGCTATCGCAATTCTCGTGGCGATCGTTTTCGATGTGTTGGATGGGACGTCGGCTCGTCTGATGAAAAGTACGAGTGACTTCGGGTTGCAATATGATTCGTTGGGAGATGTCGTGTCTTTCGGGGTTGCTCCTGGCCTGCTGATGTATACGTGGGCGCTCAGTACTCCGAAAATGTTGGGCGCTGCGGTGATGTTCGCCTTTGTGGCCTGCGGGGCGTTGCGTTTGGCCCGGCATAACGTCGCCTTTGTGGCCTGCGGGGCGTTGCGTTTGGCCCGGCATAACGTCCTGGCGACAACCGGCGGAGAAGGCAAGCCGTTTACGGGTCTCCCTATTCCCGGAGCGGCCGGAGTGATTGCGACGTTGGTGATTTTTGATCAGCATGTGATGCCGTTAGGGGAGAGCGTGAAACCGATTCTTGGTATCGTCTTGACCTTGTCGCTTGCGTTTCTCATGGTCAGTACGTTTCGATATCGCAGTCTAAAAGAGTTGAAAACTCAGGAACACCACCACTTTAATTATTTGGTGTATGCTGTTCTTATTCTCATGGCGGTCTTGGCGTATCCTCAGGCGATGCTCTTTGTCGTCTTTGCCGCGTATGCGCTTTCTGGAGTATTGGAGCAAGGATGGAAGTTTGTGGCAGAAATGATGGGGAAAAAACCGGAGGAAAAAGTGACTTCGGACGGACTTCACAAATGAATGACCGGAATGTAGGGGCTATGAATACCACAGGTGGGGGTAATTGGCCATGACACGGATGATTCGAATCTTTGATACCACGTTGCGGGATGGAGAGCAGTCTCCGGGGGCGAGCATGAACATCGAGGAAAAAATCCTCGTGGCGAAGCAATTGGCCCGATTGAATGTGGATATCATCGAAGCTGGTTTCGCCTTCAGTTCACCCGGTGATTTTGAAGCGATTCATCGCATTGCCCAAGAAGTGGAAGGTCCTGTCATTTGCAGTTTGGCCCGTGCGAAACCGGAGGATATTGATCGAGCCTGGGAGGCGCTCAAAGGTGCGCCCAAATGCCGTATCCATACGTTTTTGTCTTCCTCGGATATCCATCTGAAGCATCAGTTTCGCATGACCCGTGAGGAGGCTCTGAAGCGGGCGGTGGAGATGGTCCGCCATGCCCGGGGGTACGTTGAGGATGTGGAATATTCTCCCATGGATGCCACCCGTTCCGATTTGTCCTATCTTTGTGAAGTCGTGGAAGCTGTGGTTGAATCCGGAGCCAGAACGGTCAATATTCCGGATACGGTGGGGTACACGACTCCTCAGGAGTTTGGACATATTATCCGGACGTTGAGGGAGCGGGTCCGCGGGATAGACCAAGCCATTATTTCGGTCCATTGCCACAACGATTTAGGATTGGCTGTGGCGAATTCCATGGCAGCCATTTATGCCGGGGCCGGCCAGGTGGAATGTACGATCAATGGGATTGGTGAACGGGCCGGCAATGCGTCATTGGAAGAAATTGCCATGGGGCTGCGCACACGAACCGATTTTTACCAGGCTGATACCAACCTGCGCACGGAAGAAATTTCCAAAACCAGTCGGCTGGTCAGCAATATCACCGGGATGGTGGTTCAACCCAATAAAGCGATTGTGGGAGCCAATGCCTTTGCGCATACTTCCGGCATTCATCAGGACGGGTTACTCAAAGACAAAAGCACCTATGAGATCATGCGACCGGAATCCATTGGCTTAACCCAAAGTCGTCTGGTCATGGGAAAGCTGTCCGGTCGACATGCCTTTCGGGAAGAATTGGCCAACCTGGGGTACACCCTTTCTGATCAGGAATTACAAGAGGCCTTTGAGCGTTTCAAGCGTCTGGCGGATCAAAAAAAGGAATTATTTGAAGAGGATTTGGAGACCATTGTCAATAAGGCGGTCACCAAAGTTCCTGAACGCTATTCCTTAAAAGGGCTGCATGTGGAAAGCGGGTTGGATCAACGTCCGTCCGCGACCGTGGAATTGATGATGGACGGGTGTGTCTCGAAAATGACGGGGACGGGTGATGGCCCGGTGGATGCCGTGTATCGGACCATTGCGGCCTTGACCGAAACCAAAAGTCTCCTCCGTGCCTACATTGTGAAAGCGATTACGGGCGGTACCGACGCGCAGGGAGAAGTCTCGGTCCGCGTCGAGGAAAACGGCGATACCGTCACCGGTCACGGGTCAGATACGGATATTATTATTGCTTCCGCGCAGGCTTACCTCAACGCGCTCAATAAATTGGCGGATTTGGCAGAACGGAATGCCCGGGCCGAACAAAAAATCGGGTTGTGTTGAAGAGGAAATCCGCTTCCTCAAATTGGATGGGTGCGTAATCTCCTGCCTCCTTTCCACGTCCCTAACACCATGTTTCCAGAAACCGTTCAGGACTGGCGGATATCGCTGAAACCAACCAGAAACTATCGTTCATCATATTGTTGGGGGAGCTATGGAAAAACGGATTGCCGTATTGCCGGGTGATGGAATCGGACACTATCGTTCATCATATTGTTGGGGGAGCTATGGAAAAACGGATTGCCGTATTGCCGGGTGATGGAATCGGACGTGAAATTATGCCACAAGCGGTGAGAGTTCTTGAGGCCATCGGCCAAAAATGTGGGCATCGATTTCACTTTACCTATGGACAGGTTGGCGGGGAGGCGATTGATGCCACCGGATTCCCATTACCTGCTGAGACCCTGGAGCTGGCCAAATCCAGTGATGCCGTTCTCTTGGGTGCCGTGGGTGGACCGAAGTGGGAGGGACTTGAATATGCACGGCGGCCGGAACGCGCCTTGCTCGGGTTGCGGGAGCAGCTTGGGCTTTTCGCCAATCTCCGTCCGGCGAAAATGTATTCGGCGTTGATCGGGTCGTCCAGTCTTAAGCCGGAAGTCGTGGATGGTATCGATCTTTTGGTGGTTCGGGAATTAACCGGTGGGATTTATTTTGGAAAACCCAAAGGTATCGAACAGACAGCGACGGGACATCGCGGATTTAACACGGAAGTCTATACCACTGAGGAAATCCGACGGATCGCCGAAGTGGCCTTTCAGGCAGCCAGGAAGCGGCGAGGCCTGGTTCACTCCATCGATAAGGCCAATGTCCTGGAATCGTCGGAACTCTGGCGGCGAGAAGTCATCAAGGTGCACCAGAATTTTCCAGATGTGGAGTTACGTCACATGTACGTGGACAACTGTGCCATGCAACTCGTTCGATATCCCAAACAATTCGACGTGATGGTGACGACCAATTTGTTTGGCGATATCTTGAGCGACGAAGCGGCGATGCTGACGGGGTCGATTGGCATGCTGCCCTCCGCCAGTGTCGGAGCCTCGGTGGGGATGTTTGAACCCATCCACGGGAGTGCCCCGGATATTGCCGGGAAAAACCTCGCCAATCCCATTGGGACCATTGCCTCCGCGGCCATGATGTTAAGCTATTCATTCGCTTTGACGAAAGAAGCCGAGATGATCGAGTCGGCCATCCAGATGACCCTTGCCCAGGAATATCGAACACAAGATATTCAGAGCCCGGGGAGCACACTGGTTGGCACGGTCGAAATGGGTGATCACATATTGAAGCAGTTAGGAATCTGATCCAATGATTGGGCAAGGACGGGGTGGACAGATCGTCACGGTCGCTGGAACGGGGGAACCAGGATATGGGGGCGACGGGGAGCTTGGTACAGCTGCAGCTCTGAATGAGCCCAAGAATGTGTGCTTTGACTCTGAAGGCAATCTCCTGATTGCCGATTCTGAAAATCACGTGATTCGCCGACTGATGCACGCGTCCGGTGTCATAGAAACGGTGGCTGGTTGTGTTGGCACTCAACGCTCCGGAGAAGAAATTGCGAAAGCGTCGGTTCCGAACCATTATGTGGAGAAGGAGGCTGATCCTCTTGCGGATGTGGAAGATATGCCAGGGCGAGCGTACTCTCAAACGCCCGATCTCAGCGGAACGGTCCGGTATATTGTCGGCCAGGGGATTGGCAAGGATCGGTTTGCAGGCGATGGAGGGTTGGCCACGTGCGCACTCTTGAACTTTCCTTCCGCAGTGGCCGTCGATTCTGCGGGCACACTATTTATTGCCGACACGTGGAATCATCGCATTCGACGGGTGGATTCCAAAACTGGAATCATCCAGACCGTTGCAGGGACAGGTCAGTCAAAGTGGACGGGGGACGGTGGCTCAGGGGTCTCAGCCTCTTTGAATGAGCCGGTGGCGTTAGTACTGGATGGCACACGCCTCTATATTGCCGATCAAAGTAATAATCGAATACGCATGCTGGATTTGGATTCCGGCGTGATCACGACTGTCGCCGGCACAGGGGATTCCGGATATAACGGTGATGGAATGCCCGCTGTGGAATCTGCCCTTGCGGGACCCAGCGGGTTGGCACTCGATCAAGAAGGGAATCTCTATATCGCCGATACGTTTAATGGTCGCATCCGGATGATTGACCGCAACACGGGATTCATATCCACTGTCGCCGGGGATGGGGCAGAATTTCGCTACGAGCGCGGGGTCAATGAACCGTCTCAGGCGTTGGCTAGGCCCTATGGTATTGCCATGACACCGCAAGAACATGTGCTCATCACGGATTCCGATCATCACTTAATCCGGAAATGGGATGCCAAGAAAAAGGAAATGACCCTGGTCGCCGGCAATGGCCAATCGACATGGGCTGGAGACGGAGGCCCGGCTTCGGATAGTAGCCTCAGTTTTCCGTTTGGGGTGGCGGTTGACGGCTTGGGCAATATTGCCATTGCCGATACCTTCAACCATCGCATCCGCTACATTCCTGTCTGAAAGAATAGGCGGGATCATCACAAGGAAGGAGCGAATCGCGTCTTGAGCCTTGGCTTGAATACTCCTCAGTCAAAGGCTTTCCTTTTCGTGATTTTTGAGTCAAGGATTTTGAACTGATAGGATATGCCTGATGCTCAGTGCGATCCGTGTTTTTCTTGCGGGAGTCAGCCTCACATGATGAAAAAGAAATCGGCGTATACGGTGGCGGTGGTGGGAGCTACCGGTGCGGTTGGAACGGAAATGATCCAGGTTTTGGAAGAACGAAATTTTCCTGTCGGGGAATTAGTGCCCTTGGCCTCGGTCCGTTCCGAAGGCAATGAGGTGATGTTTCGTGGTCAGGCACTTCCCGTCAAAGTGCTCGAACAACACTCGTTTCAGGGTGTGGATGTGGCGTTGTTTTCGGCAGGAGCCCGTGTCAGCAAAGAATTCGGTCCGCTGGCAGTAAAGGCTGGAGCTGTGGTGGTGGACAATAGTTCCGCCTGGAGGATGGACCCCAATGTGCCGCTCGTGGTTCCCGAGGTGAATGTCCATGCCCTAGCGGGACATCAGGGTCTTATTGCCAATCCCAACTGTTCCGCAATCCAAATGGTCGTGGCCTTGAAACCGCTGCATGATTCCGCACGGATCAAGCGTATCATTGTCACGACGTTTCAATCCGTGTCGGGAACCGGCAAGGATGCGATGGAAGAATTAGCTGAACAGTCTCGTCAGTTACTCAGTTTTGGAGAGGCCAAGGTGGAGGTCTATCCGTATCAGATTGCGTTTAATTGCCTGCCGCATATTGACGAGTTTTTGCCAAATGGGTACACCAAAGAAGAGATGAAAATGGTTCACGAAACCCGAAAAATCATGGATGAACCGTCTTTGCCAATCACGGCGACGACGGTCAGGGTTCCGGTCTTTATCTGTCATGCGGAATCTGTGAATATTGAAACCGAGCGAAAGCTGAGCGCCAATGAAGCCCGAGCCGTGTTGGCTGCCGCTCCCGGCATTCAGGTCTACGATGATCCCGGTCACAATCTATATCCGTTGCCGATCGACGTGGTGGGGACCGATGCCGTGTATGTGGGGCGAGTGAGGGAAGATGAGTCGGTACCTAATGGCTTGAATCTGTGGATTGTGGCGGATAACTTGCGAAAAGGTGCAGCGCTCAACGCGGTGCAAATCGCCGAGGAACTTTTTCGGTGATAGGTGAGGGTCGACATAATGAGTGGATTGGGAAAAGCCCTGATATTGCTGGGGAGTATTCTCTTGGTTCTGGGGGCCATATTCCTGGCCGTGGGGAAATGGTCAAATTCCGAGGGGGGATGGGGATGGCTCGGCCGGCTGCCCGGCGATTTTATCATCAAACGGGATAATGTGACGTTTTACTTTCCTCTCGCGACCAGTATCATTATCAGTGTGGTTGGAAGTTTGATCTTCTATTTCTTCTTCCGGCGGTAAGAGGGTCTGATGGGGTGTGTAAGACATGGCATGGGCCTTGGGTTTCTGCTTGTTAGTTGGATAACGATATTCTCTCCGGTCGTCTGGGCGACTGAGTCGGCCATCCGCGTTGGCCTTGCCAATGCCGCCCAGGTTCTTTCTATTCAATCTGCTGATCCGTTTTCTGTCCGCCTGCCTTCCGGGAAAACATTCAATGCATCCGGCCAGGTGACCGTTCGAGTTCAAGGTGCGGGCCTCCTTCTCAATGAACGAGCCGTGGCTGAGTCGCATGTTTGGGTTGAAGGATCACAAGGAACCTATCGGGTACGGGTGGGGACGAAGGCTGGAGAGGCTATCCCCAGCGATTTAAGTCGGGAATGGGTAGTTCGCGGACCGCTTGAAATTCAATCGGCCCCATCCGGATTAGCCCTGATTAACTGGATTGATCTCGAAGACTATGTGGCAGGGGTTGTCTCAGGGGAAGTCGGGGCCAAGTGGCCCATCGAAGCCCTGAAAGCTCAAGCCGTTGCAGCGAGAACCTATGTGTTATACAAGAAAGTCGAAAACCAATTACAACCATTTGACGTCGTGGCCGATGTGCAAGATCAAGTCTATCATGGCCATTCGGTAAGGGCTGAGTCCGTGCTCCAAGCGGTTGCCGCCACCAGGGGACAAGTGGTGACCTATGACCATCGTCCCATTTTTGCAGCCTATTCGTCGACGGCGGCTGGTCCGACCGAGGATGCTTTGTATGTCTGGGCATTGGATCTTCCCTATCTCAAAGGCGTCGACTGTCCGTTTGACGAGCAAGCCCCGCGGTATGATTGGCGAACGTCGTTTACATTCGACTATCTGGAGCAGCAATTGCGCAAAGAGGGGTATAACGTTGGCAAGGTGGCGACGTTCACGCCCTATACGTTCACGCCATCCGGCCGGGTCGATCGTGTGCGCCTGCTTCATTCGCGTGGAGAAATTATTCTGCGAGGACAGGACTTGCGCCGGGTGGTGGGGTACTCCAAAATTTTTAGTACCCAATTTTCCATCGAATCATTTGGGCCTGAAGTGGTGGTGGTCGGTCATGGGGCAGGACATGCCGTGGGGATGTGCCAGTGGGGCATGCGCGAGATGGCCGAATTAGGGTATGACTACCAATCGATTGTCCGACATTATTATCCCGGCACAACGCTTCTCCCGATTGAACGCGTGAACCTGACTGCGGCTGACTTACCCTGACGCTTCCTTCCCTGCTTGGTAATGTATCTCTCGGATTTCAACTTTCCGTTTGACCAGACGCTGGTTGCGAAACATCCGGTTCACCCGCGAGATCATGCTCGATTGTTAGTGATGACCCGTCCTGCCGAAGAGATTTCCGATCGGCAAATCAAAGATCTCCCGGATATTTTACGACCTGGTGATTTACTCGTGGTCAATAATACCAAAGTCATTCCGGCCCGCCTATGGGCGAAAAAAGTACCAAGTGGCGGGCGAGTGGAATTGCTGTTTGTCAAAGAGATCGGTGAGGAACATGCGGAAGTCCTCATTCATGGGCGAGTTGGAGTTGGGCAGTTTGTGGAATGTGAGGGATCCGCTCGGGCACAGGTTGTGGAAAAAGAGCCCGGGCGAATCGTGATTCATTGGCTGGGCCCGGGTGCCTTGCGGGAATGGTTACTCGCTCATGGAGAAATTCCCATGGAGAAATTCCCCTTCCCCCCTATTTGAAACGCCAGCCGGTTTCGCGTGATCAAGAGGATTATCAAACCGTCTTTGCCAAAGTGGAGGGGGCCATTGCCGCACCAACCGCCGGCTTGCATTTTACGCCACAATTGATCACACAATTGGCGGATAAGGGAATCGGGATGGCCACGATCACCTTGCATGTTGGACCTGGAACGTTCCAGCCTGTCAAGGCGACTGACGTGGAGCGCCATAACATGCATCCGGAATGGTTCGAGGTGTCGGAGGAGACCGCTGGGAGGATTCGTGAGGTTCGGGAGCGAGGCGGGAGAATTGTGGCCGTCGGAACCACCGTGGCACGAAGTCTTGAGTCGGCAATTGATGATCGAGGCCAGCTAAGACAATGTTCAGGAGAAACTCGCCTCTTCATCCTTCCGGGATTCCAATTCCGGATTGTCAATGCGCTCTTGACCAATTTCCATTTTCCCGAAACGACTCTCTTAATGTTGGTTGCGGCGTTTGCGGGATTGAAAGAAACGCGGAAGGCCTATGAGCATGCGGTACGCGAACGCTATCGGTTCTACAGTTACGGCGATGCAATGCTCATTCAGTGATGGGCCTTTTCCCTCGGTGGTCATCCTTCGCATCGAAAAGAGTCCGGCTTATTGGCAGCTGAAAAGGATGAGATTTTTGCCTGCGGGCAGAATGGCAAAACAGGCACTCACGAGAGAGTGAAGAACGGATGAGATAGTCACAGCAAGGTCTGAAAAACACTTCTTACAGCAGTTCCTCATGAATCGTCACGTCGCCACGCGCTCGAAGAGCGGCTTGGAAGGCTTGCATGGCCCGCTGTTTCTTTTGAATGAGGAATTGCATTCGAATCTGTTCTAAGGTTGTTGGGTCGGGCTCGGCCCCCTCAAGTGTTTGGCGAGCGGCCAGGTCCTTCACTTCTTTCATTTCGGCAGGCGTGAGAGTTGTCGCTTCAGCGACCAGGAGTCTGGCCTTTTCCGCCAGCAACTCGTTTTGGCGTTGCTGTTCATATTGATGAGGCTTCATCCGGTTGGCAGCCAGGAGTCGCTGATAATATTGTGTATCGAAGACTCCATCTTTGTGAAAGTCTTTCTGGTTGACAATGGCATCGTGCAGTTCTTGGGGAGAGACGGCCAAATGAAATTCATCAGCCAGCAATTGCCATGACTTGGTGGTGATCAAACCCTCCAAGGCGAGCTGATTGATCGTCTCTTCCTTGATATCTTCTTGTTTGAGTTGGTCGCGGTAGAAGCGGTAATAGCCTTGTTTGGTCCGGAGGTATTCATCCTTCGCAACTTTGTAGGGACCGACTGTTGCCACAGTGTTCGGTTGAGAGGATTCGTATCCATACCACCCCATGCCGATCACAAAGGTGACGGCAATGCCCAGAATGAGTCCCTTGAGAATCCAGGGATATTTGGTGGAGCCCTCGCGAATCAGTCGAATCATCTGTCCTGCCTCCTCAAAAAATCTTCAATGGCTGTAAAGAAATTTTAAGGGCCGGCAACTGGAAAGGCAAGTGAGACATCGGACGCGAATTCAGTTCTTTACATCAGAAGGTCGGCATGGTAAAGCATCCGACTGAGAGTAATCAAAAGGCAATTGCAGTTTTTTCATGGGGATATCTTCATCCAAGAGCCTTGTGGATTTCCGGGAAGGACTCTGGTCCTTCCTCTCCATCACATCAATTGAGGCGTAGGCGGTGTAGAAAGGGCGTCACGGCGAGTGTGCCATCAATGAACGTTTTAGTGTCTGTCTCCTTAAAAGTGAGCGTGGGTGGTGAAGAGAAAGGTTGCGCCAGCATATGAGTGAGGTACGAGTACGATTTGCGCCAAGTCCGACCGGCTTCCTCCACATTGGCGGGGTGCGGACGGCCTTGTTCAATTGGTTATTTGCCCGCCATGAAGGTGGAACGTTTATCCTCCGTATCGAGGACACCGATCGGGACCGGTCTACGGATGATGCCATTCGGGTCATTCTGGATGGCTTGAAATGGACCGGGTTGAATTGGGATGAGGGGCCTTTTCGACAAACCGACCGGTTAGAGCTATATCGTGAGCGAGCGATTGATCTATTGAACAGAAGGCTGGCCTATTGGTGCGTTTGTACGCCTGATGAGTTAGAGGCCAGAAGAAAAGAAGCTCAGGCGAAAGGCGAATCTATCAAATATGATGGGAGGTGTCGAAATCGTGGAATTTCCGAGCCCACTGAGCCGGCGGCTCTTCGGTTTCTCACCCCTCAGGAAGGGCAGACGGTCATCAACGATCTCATTAAGGGCCAGATCGTGTTTGATAATACGGTCATGGATGATCTCATCATTCTTAGGTCCAATGGCTATCCCACCTACAATTTCTCGGTGGTCGTGGATGACGGACTCATGAACATTTCGCACGTCATTCGCGGAGATGATCACGTCAATAACACCCCGAGACAGGTCCCGCTCTTTTCCGCCCTGGGATTTCCGGTGCCAGAGTTTGCCCATCTGCCTATGATTCTGGGATCGGATAAAACGCGTCTTTCCAAACGCCATGGAGCGACGTCGGTGCTGGCCTATAAGGAGATGGGGTATTTGCCGGAAGCGCTCATCAATTATCTGGTCCGGTTGGGGTGGTCTCATGGGGATCAGGAAATCTTTTCGCTTCAGGAAATGGTCGAATTGTTCGATCTCAAGCACGTGCAAGCCTCGGCAGCTGTCTTTAATCCTGAAAAGTTACGCTGGGTCAATGCGCAGTACATCAGGAACAGTGACCCCAAGCGGGTGGCCGAAGCCCTCATGCCGTTTTTGCAGAGCGCAGGCTATGACCATGGTGCCTTAGCCAGAATTCCTGGGGGAGCTGAGGCCTTGATCACACCCTTGCGAGAGCGCTCAGAAACGCTTTTAGACATCGTTCAAGGTGCCGCTCCCTATCTGGCCGAGCCCATGACCATGGATGAGGAAGCTGCCAACAAACATCTCACCCCGGCGATCGTTCCGAGTCTCCAGGAATTTGCCGATCAAGTGGAGGTCGAAGCGGACTTTTCCAAGGAGACTCTTGAGCGCATCCTTCATGGCATTATCGAGCGTCAGGGACTCAAAATGGGCAAAGTGGCTCAACCCTTACGCGTGGCATTGACTGGCCGAACCGTCAGCCCCGGCATTTACGAAGTGATGGCGTTGTTAGGAAAAAAGCGGGCGCTTCAACGCATCCGCGCTGGTGTCGAGCGAGCAATGCATGCCAAAATCCAGCCTTCTTAACTCGCCTGTCAGACTTTGCTTGACTGCTTCTGAACAGTGAATTAAGCTCACGCCTAGGTTGGGGGATCGTCTAGCGGTAGGACGCCAGATTCTGGATCTGGCTGCCCAGGTTCGATCCCTGGTCCCCCAGCCAACTCCTTTCCCTATTTCGCTTTCCTTCTCGCAGTTACATCGCAATCACGAAACAATTAATCTAATTTTGTTTTAAAGGTGAATGGATCGGGAAAGACGCTGGATTTTCACTGTTAGGAACTGTTCAAAAATCGAATGTTCAACGATCACGTTCTGCCATGCCACTCAGGAGAGGAATGGCCCCCTTCGTCTGATTGTTGAACTGGTTGAGAAATCCTGAGAAGATTAAACGGTAAGGCGAGGTTACTTATTCAGAGCGGAGTGTAGGTTAACTATCGGATCTGAATGACCTATTAACATAATGCCATAATCGTTTAAGAGGTGACACCATGAATCTTCATCAACGAGGCACAGAACTGATTAATGGACTGAAGGACCACGTCTTAGAGGTCCTGTGTGGTCATCCCGATGCGGAACCTGGGGAGACGGGGGTCCTTCAGGAAGAAATCGCTCGTCGGGCCGGGTTGCATAACATGGGCACTGGGGAATTGGATCACACCTGTGGGGAGATGCTGCGGTTGCTCCACAAGGAAGGCAGGATTCAACTCGTGGATGAAGTTGAGCAGGATGAGAAGAG
>WHTE01000096.1 GCA_009377845.1 Nitrospirales bacterium
CGTACGGTTGTCACCTCCTTGACAAAAATGTGGAGTTCTTTGGGTCTGCCCTCCACAGGTTTAATTGTAGTTTATAAGCTACAATATGGCAAGGGATAGGTGATGTGGGTACAAAAATGGAGAAAAGGTGGATCATGTAGAAAATAGGCCTTATGGTTCTTGCCTTACAGCTTGACGATGTGTATCGAGAATCCCTCTTGGGGGTTGTCCCTAAAACGTGTTGGCAGGTGAACGCATTCCACGTGTGTCCCCCACTTTCGTGCCTTCGTGATGTTCTGTGTTGCCGGGTTTCGCCCCGGCAGACGAGGCCCTTTTGTTCCGGCAAAAGGCCCCAAAACCATGGACGCCCCGTCTGGCTCATTTGAGCGGACGGACGCCAGACCTGAGGAGGGCGGACCAACTCGCTTCGCTCAAACAAGGCCCGCCAGTTCATAAGAGCGTCCCTCCCTTTGGGCCAGACGGCAGGCGTCGGAGCAGAAGAGACGAACCTTCCAGTGATTCCCATGAAAGAGCAAGTATTCTGTATGATCCCAAAAGGTTCTGTGGGTAAACATTGCACTCCATTCATAGTCCTATGTCTGAAGAATTTTGAGTGATCAAGGCATGGAGCCAGTCCTGAGCTTTGACGTCATTCTAAGCCTTACGGCTAGCTCAGGCAAAGTTCCATCTCTGTCTCCAGTGCTGCTTTTCCAAGCGCCTGCCGAGACTAATTGTTTTTCAATGGACAATCGGCAGTTCAACGTGGGATGGCCGATCGGGGGTATGCCAGACCTCCCATGTTGGTGCCGGGCCATCCAAGGCCTGGAAATGATCCTTGTCGGCTCCTGCCAAGGCGATCCGGATGCGATGCCCTTTCTTGAACTGATAGGACGTGGGAAGCAATTCAACTAGCAGTGGCACTACCTCACCAGGAATGAGCGGGGCAGCATCAGCACGACGAAACGTGTGAACGGGCAGAGGAAGCTCTGTCGGGTTGAGGATGGTATTGCCCGGTTGCAGCCGCCGATGGATGGCCCGCAACTCGCCTTCCGTCACGTAATGCACATCTCCTTCGGGTGTGACGTCTTCCAAGTAAACGAAGAGGTTTGTGTCCTGACTCGAGGCAGAGAGGTAGATGGTGGCGACCGGATGCCCGGTGACTTCGAGAGCCTCTGACAGCGGATCCGACGTATAGACCAACAACTCTTGATCTCGTTCTGTCCGATCGGGATATGGAGTTTCAAGAGGAATGCCTACCAAAGAATTCCACCGGGTATGTTTACCGGTCCCCGTGGTTGGATTGACCTGGTACCGATCCGGGGTGTCGTCTGCCGGAGCAGGCCTCATCGATAACCGGCCTTCTTTGTGGAAATATATCGAAAGGGGAGAAGCCTCAGGAGGCCAGTGGGTCGATGTTTTCCATCGTTCTTCTCCCATCGTGTAATAGCGGATCGGCGGATCATCCTGGCTGCCTGTGGGTATCCCCTTCAAGTGCACATCGAAGAATTTGAGCAGTTCAGCCGCATGGTCGAATTTCGATGGTCCCTGCGCATAGGGACTGATCCGGCGTCTTCCTCCGTGATCCCATGGCCCGAGGATTAATCGATGAGACGGCTGTTGGTGACGAAGGTAGCGTTTGATGGCGGCCAATTGATATCCCCCGTCGAACCACCCGCTATAGCTGTAGATGGCTGCGCCGGATTTGGCAATCTCGTCAGCATAGGTTTGCGTGCTGATGGCATCGATGTTGGCGATGTGCCGTGATGGTGGAGGGTCATCCCGAAAGGTAATCCCCAAGGCTTCTCGATGAGGGCTCCAATTGGTCTCATGTTCCTGCAAGGCGAGGGGCAGAAGGTGCCGGCCGGAAATCCCATCAACCGGCCGCACCCCGCGAACGAGAAGATTGGCCATCCATCCGCCGATGGGTAATTGGTTGTGGTCAAGGCGATGATTGATCTGACTCCATGTTTCAGTAAACCATGTGAGATGGATGCCGCCCGGAAAGGCAATTTCCGAATAGAGGTCAAATCCAGAAAACATGGGGGCGACGGCGTTGACAGCCGGATGCTGATTGACCAGCAACATTTCCGCAGTCCCGCCGCCGTAGGAAATACCCATGGCCCCGACCTTCCCGTTCGACCAGGGTTGGGCAATAATCCAATCTACAATTTCCGCGCCATCTTTGATTTCCTCAGGGGAATAGGCGACAGGGCGTGTCCCGAAGGATGCGCCGGTGCCACGCACATCCACATTGACCCACGCATAACCGTGTTGAAGAAATCGTTTGGCATAAGACCCGATGGTCCCTCGTGGTTCATCCTTTTTAAAAGCAGAAACCAACCATCGATAATCCACTGCTCGCCAATACCGGGTTTGATGAAGGATCGTAGGAATCGTGTGGCCTGGCTCAAGACCGGCCGGGAGGTAGAGATCCACGGCAATCTTGACCCCATCCCGCATCGTGAGATATTGCGATGTGCGATGAAATTTCCCGTTGGTCGCGCCAATGCTGATGGCAGAGGATGGTGGACTGACTCCGGTTGAGTCAGAATGGTCAAGAGTATTCGGGGCACAAGCCGCTGTGAGGCAAAGGAGTGTGAGAACAAGAAATGTGAGATAGGCTCGGAAGCCAACAGAGAATCTATGCCCGTGGAATGCAGAGAATTGGCTCACGGATCGGAAAGAAAGATTATTTAGGTTGAACATGTGGTCACGTATCGTTTTCTTCATGCAGGAGGTTGGTGTTTAAGCTATCGGTCAATAGCCTTATGATATCAAGAGAATGAAGTTAAGGGGAGGGTTGTGGCCTCAGCGTTTGGACATGTGGCGGTGGCATATGCGCTTGGCAAAACGTTTACGCTTTCGATTCCAGCCTGGCGCCTGTGGAGTCTTACGGTGATGTGTTGCCTTCTGCCTGATGTTGACGTGTTCGGGTTCTTTTTGGGAATTCCGTATGAGCACGCGTGGGGGCATCGCGGGTTCACCCATTCAATTATGTTTGCCATTCTAGCGGGTATGGTTGCATCCCGATTGGCTGCCTCCAGCATCCTGTTTTGGACCAGCCGCTATTGGATGTCTGCCCTCTATTTCTTTCTTGTCACCATGTCTCACGGGTTCTTGGATGCTTTCACTGATGGCGGGCTGGGGATTGCCTTTTTTGCCCCCTTCGATTCCACCAGATATTTTTTCCCCTGGAGACCGATTTCAGTCTCACCAATCGGAATTGCTCAGTTTTTCTCCGAATGGGGAATGGGTGTGCTCCTCAGTGAATTGCTGTGGATCGGGTTACCTGTTGTGCTCTGGCTGGTTGTGTTAAGAGCCACCAGGAAGACTGAAACGAAAAGCGCACAGGGCTAACACCCTGTACAGGATCTATCAGTAGCGGGAGGAAGGGTGAAGCAGGCAAAAAAAGATCAGTAAGGTAGGGGATGAGACCGTCTCCGGGAACAATGCGCAAAAGGTCCTGGGTCAAAGGGGTATCCCCATATCCGGAATTGTCCTAAGCCGTAACCAAATTTACAGCTTTGAGGGTGACAGGCAGGTCGGTGGTGTTGGGCGGGATCGCCGTGTGGCTTGCATATGCAACCACAGGATTGTTAATGGGTACACGGGCTAATCAGGCAGTGGGCCACGCATTTGCGATATAGCCAAACCATTCCCTGGCGCGGTGCCTGTCAATGACGTCCTATTTGCTGATCGGTGCGAGCGGGGCATAAGGAGGGATACAAGTCGTCATGGGTGAAACTCGGGTTGACTTGCTTCATCTGCTGGAAGATTTGCGGGATGCCTATCCTGGCGCGCTTGAAGAAACCATCCTCACGGAAATCGTGGCCAATTCTTTGGATTCCGGAGCCAGCCGGATAATGATGGAGGCGAATCCATCAGAAGGCACGTTGACGGTGATCGATAATGGGTCGGGTATGCAGCGGAAGGATTTAGCACGCTATCATGACATTGCCTCCAGTACCAAAAGGCGAGGACAAGGCATCGGCTTTGCCGGCGTGGGGATCAAGCTTGGCTTGTTGGTGTGCGAGGAAGTGCGGACGGAAACCAAGCGAGGTCACACGCATGTTTCGACGACCTGGCATTTATCGTCACGGCACCGGGCTCCCTGGAAATGGGTGCCGCCGGTCGGAATGGTCCTGCTTCAAGGTACTGCTGTTCGTCTTAAACTCCAAAATATTCTTTCGCCACTGTTGGATTCCGGATTTGTAGAGGCTGTCATCTCCAGGCATTTCCAACCGTTGCTGGATCCTACATTTTCCAATATTTTGCATTCGCACTACCCGCAAGGGGTGGCCTTCGAGATCAATGGAGTGGGGCTCACCTCTCAACGGTTTGATGCCCCGGTCATTGCGCCGTTGGAAATTCGCCTGCTGCGAAAACGGAAACCTTCCGCGGTGGGCTATCTCGTGCGAACCGAAAGCCCCTTGCCCGAGGATCTCCAGGGATTGGCCATCAGCACCTTCGGCAAAGTCATTAAAGGAGGATGGGATTGGTTGGGCGTAACCCCGCAGGCTCGTGAACGTATTTCCGGATTGATCGAAGTGCCTGGACTGGCGGGTAGCCTGACGCTGAATAAAGGTGATTTCATTCGTGTGGGAGCACGAGGCGGAACGTATCTGGCGTACCGGAAGGCCATCCAGGAAGCCGTTCAGCGCCAACTTTCAGAATGGGGAGTAGGGGATAGTCCGGTCGAAGAAACGCCGCCCCGCCAAATCCGGCCGCTTGAGCGTGATCTTGAGCGTGTGCTGGAAGATCTCTCCGACCTCTTTCCGCTCCTGGGTGCGTTAGTGGAACATCGGAGAGGCGGGCAGAAACGATTACCCTTAGGAACGCCGGGTCCATTTCAGGAGATGCGGGCGGTGATGGTTCCTGGAGAGGTCTCGCAGGTTCAGGAAACGGAGGAAGAACTCGTCGTGCAACCTCCCGGCAACGACTCCCTGGGCGGGGAGACTCAACGGAAACCGCGCGAGCCGGAAGACCAGGCGTCGGTGGTGTCTGATTTTCTGCTGCCTGATCGAGGCAGCCGAAGAGTTCCAGCCCGTTTTGGACTCGGTATTCAATTTGAAGACCGGGAGGATGATCAGGAAATCGGGCGGCTGATGGAGTCAACGGTGTGGGTGAATCGCGCTCATCCTGCCTATCAACGGGCGGTGGCCACGCGGTCGGTGGGCTATCATATCGCCCTGGCGGTGGGATTGGCTTTGGCACCGCTGGCCGTGGAGCCTGCAAACGAACATGCGTTTTTGACGGCGTTTCTCTCCTGTTGGGGAGAGGCCAGTCTTCCTAAGAAATCCAAGAAACGCAAGCGGTAGGCCGCTCTCGAACGCGAAACGGCCGGGTCAACATTCCTTAATCCCTGTCAAGATTTTCAATTTCAAACACCACAGGGCAATGATCAGACAGATGACGGTAGGCGAGCGGATAATCCCCTTGAATGCGTTTACAGCCGGCCACGGCGCAATAGCCGGTCACCTGCGTGGTGGTCACGGTCACTTCTTCCATCTCATGAGAGACGAGCACATGATCCAGCCAGTTTCCGCGTCCGCGAAAATAATGGGAACATTGCGGCTGTAAGTCCAGAGTGGAAAAGCCTGGATTGTTTTTGGCGACTTTACGGCGCAAGTTTTTCAATTCGTATTGCTGTGAATGCGAATCTCCGGCGCCCATCGTATTCAAGTCGCCGAGAATCACCACATCCCGGTCGCGGCGGAGCAGAGGCGCAATCGCCTGTTCGATCCGGTTTAACGCCTTGTGCCTTTCCTCCAGGGCAAACACGGTTGGACCGGATTTCAGATGCAATGCAATCACATGAAAATCGACGCCCTTCGGGTCCCGGGCTTGCACCCACGCATATTGCCCTGGACGCAATCCAAAGGTGCAGGCGTGGGCGGCCGATTGAGCCTTCGCATTGAATTGCCACAAGCTCTCAAATTGCGACAGGGAGACGCGGGTGTCGTTCCACAACAACAGGAGATGATGGTCGTCGGGCCTGCCGCACGGTTGCCGATACCATCGCCACGTCGCCCCGGTCTGTGTATTCAGCGCGGCGATGATGGTGTTCCAGGCCGTGGTGGCTTCTGGTGTGGCTAAGCTTTCCTGGATTGCAAGAATATCAATCTGCATCCAACGAATCGCACAGGTTAGCCAATCCAGATCGGTCGGCTCCGCAAAATCTTCAGGCTGATCGGAGGATTTTCCAACCGGAAACCACCGCACATTCCATGTGGCGAGTCGGAGCTTAGAGGAAGATTCAGGAGCCATGCGGCTGCCTTGATTGACGACTGTTTCACATTGATCTCGGCTGGCCCACACCGCATGTTCTCCCCCCGCAGCGGTTTGCGGAGCTTCGGAATCGGTAGATGGACCCGGTTGCGGTGAATCGGCTTTGAGATATTTTTTATGCACCCAGGCGGTGTCCTGATTGGGCAAGCGAAGGAAGAGCCATTTTCCATTCTGTGCGGTCTTTTCAATGGTGGCCGGAGTGCCGGTCGGGACATGTTTCAGGTAACTGGAGGTCGGTTTGCGATGGAGGGGAACCCCGATGGGTTTGGTCGCCTCAAGAATTACCGATTGGCCAACTTGAAAATCCTGAGCGAAGACGATGGACCAGTTACATAGACTGAGGTATAGCAGGAGGAAAAATGTGGAGAGAGACTTGTACATGCCTTCTTCTTAACAAAACCCGTGAAGGAATACCAAGAGGGACCAGGAGCAGGTTGAAGGGAAAGGGGAAGCGGCTCGATGCAAGCTTCGAGTATGCGATAATGAATTACCTAAAGGTCCTAACCTTGATACCATACACGTTCTTTTGAGGAGTGAGACTGATGAGCCAATCTTCCATCAACCTCGATATCGCCAACCGCATACCCTTGCAGCCCATAGCCGACGTGGCCAGGGAGAAACTCGGGCTTGATCCGAGTCAAATCGAATTGTTCGGCCGGTATAAGGCCAAGGTCCCGTTAGCGTCACTTCCGCCATTCCCGAGCAAATCCGAGAGTAAGCTGATATTGATGACAGCCATGACCCCCACGACGGCTGGAGAAGGAAAGACGACGACCCTCATCGGTCTGGTAGATGCGTTGAATAAGATCGGCCAAAAGGCCGTGGCCGCTCTTCGGGAGCCGAGCCTGGGGCCCTGTTTCGGTTTGAAGGGAGGTGGATGTGGGGGAGGCTATGCCCAGGTGGTTCCCATGACCGACATCAACTTGCATTTCACTGGAGATTTTCATGCCGTCACTTCCGCTCACAATTTGTTGGCGGCCCTGGTGGATAATCATTTGTATTGGGGGCACGAACCCCACCTCGATCCCCGTCGGGTCACCTGGGGGCGGGTGTTGGATGTGAACGATCGGTCCCTGCGATCCGTGGTGACAGGACTTGGCGGAAAAGCTAACGGGTTTACCAGGGAGAGCCGGTTTGACATCACCGCTGCCTCAGAGGTCATGGCCATTCTGTGTTTGGCGACGGATCTCCAGGATCTCCAACAACGCTTAGGCAATATCAAAGTGGGGCGGAGGGTCAACAAGGAGATGGTCTTCGCGAAGGAGATCCAGGCGGAAGGTGCCATGACCGCGTTACTCAAAGAGGCCCTCAATCCCAACCTTGTGCAGACCTTGGAACATAATCCGGCTCTGGTCCATGGCGGCCCTTACGGGAACATTGCACATGGATGCAGTTCCGTCGTGGCAACCAAGGCGGCTCTCACACTCGCGGACTATGTGGTCACAGAAGGGGGATTTGGAGCCGATCTGGGGGCGGAGAAATTTTTTAATATCAAATGCCGGCAAGCCGGCCTCACACCGGCCTGTGCTGTAGTTGTCGGCACGATCAAGGCGTTGAAACTTCATGGTGGGGCGAAGGAGAAGGCACTTGAGCAGGAAGATCTGGGCGCTCTCCGCCAAGGCTGCCAAATTTGTTGCGTCATTTGGAAAATGTGAAAAAATTCGGGGTGCCGGCAGTCGTGGCCATTAATCAATTCACGAGTGATACCAAGCGGGAGTTGGAGCTTGTGGAACAGGCTTGTGCGGACCATGGGGTCAAATTGGCGTTGGCCAACCATTGGGCCAAAGGCGGGGCTGGAGCGCTGTGCCTGGCCGAAACCGTTCGAGAGGTCATTGAAAACGAGCCTGCAGACTTTCGCGTGCTCTATCCCGATACGATTCCGCTGTTAGAAAAACTGCGAATCATCGCCAGGGAAATCTACCGGGCTGAGGATGTGGAGATTCCGCCGGCCGTCCACGCCCGTTTTGGCGAACTCGAAAACAATGGGTATGGCCATTTCCCCATTTGTATGGCCAAGACGCAGTACAGCTTTTCCACCGATCCTGCCAAAAAAGGGGCTCCTAACGGATTCACACTTCCGGTTCGCGAGGTTCGCCTTGCGATGGGCGCGGGATTTGTCGTGGTCATTGCCGGGGACATGAGGACCATGCCCGGGCTTCCGCGTGTTCCGGCGGCTGAATCGATTGGAGTCGACGCGAAGGGAAATATTGTCGGGTTGTTTTGAAAAAAGCGCGTGAATGTGACTGTCAGATGCGGGCGTACCGGTCCGGGGGTTAGTGTTTCATCCGGGTGAGAAGGGAGGCACGCTCTTCGTCGCTGAGGCAATTATCAATCCAAGGATAGAGGATTTTTTCTTCCTTCACATTGTGGGCGGTCAGAACCTGGAGCAGGCCTTGTTCGGCATCCCCGTTGGTGAGATCATCTTCCGCCACTTTTGCCTGAATCTGTTCCAGAAACGTCTTAATCTGCCGATGCTCATTTCGCATCACCCCGGTCGGCCCATGGTCTTTGACCATCTCCGCTTCAGCCTCAAAGGCCGGAAAGAGAAAATCTTCTTCCCACACGATGTGTCGGAGCAGCCCGGTCGAAAATTCTTGAAACAATGACCGGGCCTTTGGGACATCCTGATTCTTCATCGTTTGAAACTGTGCGAAAATCTCATCCAGGCGGTCATGATCCTGTCCCATAAATTCCGCGATAGTGGTTGTGGCCATAGATGCTCCTCTTAAAGAAGTCGGTGTAGACGGTGGTCTTGAACTATCCTGAACCGGCCGACTTATGAGGGTCAAGGGGATCCATGGGGTTCCCCTCGGCGGATGAGGACTAATCGCTTACGGCGTCCCGGAGGGCGCAACCCTTTCTTTGGTAGTACGACCCAAACCATGGCTGACCGCTGCCAACACGCCACTGAGGAGGAAACTGTTTGCGTGTTTCATGTCATGCATCCTTATCTGAAGGCAGCCGATTAGTAAAACAGAAAGTCTGCTCCTTGGCACTCGCTTCTGCATCATGATCATGCGAGGGGAAAAGTACCTGATGGGGGGGGAATCAACCTTCTTAAGAGGGGTCTCCACTGTTCAGCAGCCTTCGAATCGTATTATCTTGTCTGGTTTTAGGATGACCAGTATTATAATGGCCACATATCCATCTATTTAGAGAGAAGGGGAGGGTTTACGATGCCGCATGTGGATCAATATGTGTCAGTGACACAGGCCAAGGCCCAACTCCTTGATCTGATCCGTAAATTGCAAAAGCACCAGGATACGGTGGGCATTACGCGGGATGGGGTGCCAACGGCCGTGCTTCTCAGTATGGAGCATTTCGAAGGACTTATGGAAACTCTGGACATTTTGAGCGATCAGAAGACCATGCGCCCCCTACGGAAGTCGCTCAAACAAGCCCAATCCGGCAGTTGGGAAACGGATGAATCCGTCTTTACAGGCGAGAGTGAATGACAGCCTACCGTGTTCGGTATACGCCAGAGGCCGCCGGACGCATTCGCAAACTGCATCCTCAAGTCAAACAGGAAGTCCGCGAGGCTTTTCGGGTACTCTTGGACACCCCGATGTCGGGGGTCGGGGCATTCTCTCCAGGAAGAATTTTTCGAGTATCGTTCCTATCGTGTACGTTCCTACCGAATAATTTATCGACTGAATGACAAAAAGCGGACGATCGACGTTGTTTTTGTGGGGCTACGTCGGAATGTATACGAAGAGCTGCTCTCGTTGGTCCGCAGTCCTTCCTTCCGGAATTGAGTTCACCATTTTACCTGCATAGAAGCCCTGTGGGCCCCGAATGACGGTGTAGGCAGTGCTCTCCCTTCTCCGTCATGCCTGAGATTTTTTATCGGGAATCTCTTTTGACCAGTTAGGTCAAGAGATTCCGGCCTGAAAACCGCCGGAATGACGATGATTCACAGAAAACATCAGGGTTGGGTCGAGGGATTGTTGGATTATGTCGTGTGAATTCCTCCCTGCCTCTCTGATCTGTCCTATGGTACATTGCCAACAACCCATCATGAGCATCTTTTCACTGCAGTCCGACTACACACCGAAAGGCGATCAAGGCAAAGCCATCGCCACATTAACGAGTGGCCTGGAGCAAGGACTCAAGCATCAAGTGTTGCTGGGCGTCACGGGCTCGGGTAAGACCTTCACGATGGCGAACGTGATTGCCAACGTGCAAAAACCCACCCTGGTCGTGGTTCACAATAAGACGCTGGCTGGCCAGCTGTATCAAGAGTTCAAAGCCTATTTCCCCGATAATGCCGTGGAATATTTCGTCAGTTATTACGACTACTACCAGCCGGAAGCCTATATTCCGACCACGGATACTTATATCGCCAAAGACGCGGCGATCAACGATACGATTGATCAAATGCGGCATGCCGCGACCACGTCACTGTTACAACGGAATGACATTGTGATTGTGGCTTCCGTGTCGTGCATTTATGGCCTGGGGTCGCCGGAGGTCTACCACGATATGTTGCTGTATTTGGAGGCGGGGATGGAGATGCGCCGGGAGCGCATTCTGGCCAAGCTTGTGGATATTCAATATTCGCGGAATGATCTGGAGTTGCAGCGTGGCATGTTTCGCGCCCGGGGGGATGTCATCGAAATTTTTCCGGCCGCGTCCGATTCCAATACCGTTCGCGTGGAATTGTTCGGCGACGAAGTGGAAGCGATTTATGAAATTGATCCATTGACCGGAACTGCATTGCGGAAGTTGCCCAAAGTGGCGATCTATCCCAAGAGCCACTATGTGATTGCTCCCGATCGGTATGAACAGGCCATTACCGGTATCGAAGAAGAACTGGAAGAGCGAATCGCCTATTTTCGCCGGACGAACCAATTGCTTGAAGCGCAACGGATTGAACAACGGACGAGATTTGATTTGGAGATGATCCGGACGATGGGCTACTGCCACGGGATTGAGAACTATTCCCGGCATTTGAGCGGACGCGCACCGGGCGAGCCGCCACCGACCCTGTTGGATTATTTTCCCAAAGACTTTTTGCTGATTGTGGATGAATCGCACGCGACGGTCCCGCAGTTTGGCGGCATGTACGAAGGAGACCACTCACGCAAGAAAACCCTGGTCGATTATGGTTTTCGCCTGCCGTCGGCGATGGATAACCGGCCGCTGAAATTTCCCGAGTTTGAGGCGTGCATGAACCAGGTGGTGTATGTCTCCGCGACTCCGGGGCCTTATGAACTGAAGCATGCCGGGAAGGCGCTGGTTGAGCAAATCATTCGGCCCACCGGACTGATCGATCCGGTGATGGACGTGAAACCCGCCAAGGGCCAGGTCGAACAGTTGCTCGGGGAAATCCGGCTGCGGGTGGCGAAGGGACAGCGGGTGCTGGTGACGACGCTGACCAAGCGCATGTCGGAAGATCTCACCGAGTATTATCACGACCAGGGGTTGAAGGTGCGCTATCTGCATTCGGATATCAAAACGCTGGAGCGCGCGGAAATCATCCGGGATTTGCGTCGGGGCGTGTTCGATGTCCTGATCGGGATTAATTTACTGCGTGAAGGCCTGGATTTGCCCGAAGTCAGCTTAGTGGCGGTGTTGGATGCGGATAAGGAAGGTTTCCTGCGGGGGTATCGTGCCCTGGTGCAGACGGCCGGGCGAGCCGCACGCCATAGTGAAGGCACGGTGATTCTGTATGGCGATGTGGTCACCGATTCGATGCGGAAAACATTAGAGGAAACCGGCCGCAGACGGACGATTCAATTGTCCTACAATGCCGAGCATGGGATCACGCCGGAGACGATTAAAAAACGCATCCATGATTTGGAGTACCAACTGGCGGAAGCCGATTATGTGGATGTGTCGTTGGCGGCAGAGGCGATTGAGGCCTACGGGGCCGAAGGAGATTTGGAACAGCGCATTGCGGCATTGGAAAAAGACATGAAAACGGCCGCCAAAGCCTTGGAATTTGAACGAGCCGCACAATTGCGGGATACGATCCGTGGGCTTCGCCAAAAGCTGATCCAGGTCGGCATCTGATTCGAACAACCAAATCTGCTTTTCTCTCCTCCGTCAGATCCGCAGTGGGTAACCGGTTTCCATCCCTTCCTGTTCATACCCACCGGTCGTAAGCGGAGATCCATCCGCAACGGAAACAAGATGGATTCCCGATAAAGGCTGTCGGGAATGACGCCGCTGGGAAGAGGGATTCTCGATCCTAAATCCGTCAGTTGGGATTTGTGTGAGGTGAGGGATGTTCTGTGTGGTGGCGGGCATGAAGACTTCTCACGCAGCCACATGCGTTCACCCTCGTGGTAAGTCCATGGGCCAGGTAGGTCGGGTTAGCGTAGCGTAACCCGACGAAGTGTCTGACGCCTCACGCCTGCCGTCTTCTCACGTCATGCCTGTCGGGTTACGGCGGCGGATGGCCTAACCCGACCTACTCAATTATGTTGTCTGTCGATCCGCATGTGGGTATTCGAGAGGTATACGAAAAAGATACGGGAGTGTTGAAAAAGGCCCGTCCAGTCCTGTCCTGAGGCCTCTCGAAGGGAAGGCCGCAGCCGCTTGGATGAGCGGAGCGTACGAGGGAGTACGTGAGCACGGCCAAGGGGCGACCTGCCTGCACGCTTGCGCGGCGAAGCGCTTCAGCGCGTAGACGTGAAGCCGTTCCGGCGAAGGCAGGGAACGCCGCAGGCCTGCCTGCCGAGCCTACTCCGCCGAAGTAGCTTCGGCTACGAAGGCCGGGAGCTCCGGCGCAGGCACGGCAGCTTTTTTCAACACTCCCAAAGGGCTACACGTGTTTATAGACGTAAGCGCCGAGGAGCATACCCAGGACGGTTAAGAGGTTCATTTTGAGGAGGAAGCCCAAAGTGAATTTTATTAAGACCAAATTCACTGTCACAGGTGGATCCAATCCCAAGTTCAATGCTTGCCCAAAAATACTTTGCACGGTTCCCTGATGTGCGACGACCTGAAGAATCTCCCCCAAAATACTGCCTAACAGTCCACCAATAAAAATAAATAAGAGTAAATAGCTTCCACTCTTTTTAAACACCGATTGCCTCCCGGCAAATTGTTGGGGATCAGGGAATCGCGTACACGTGAACTCTGGAATGCTGAAGAATATTGCAAGAAACGTCGGTTGGAAATGACCAAAAATATGCTTAGGGTAAACTGCTGAATACCTTACAAGAAACCTCGAGTTGAGTCAAGAAATTGTCCGTCGCGAAATGAGTGAGGCCAAGCGACAGTGCTTAGGGGGTTGTTGAATAATTGCAATATGTTGCCTGTTGATCCGCAGGTGGGTAACCGAGAGCTATACGAAAAAAATACGGGAGTGTTCAAAAAGGCGCGTCCAGACCTGTCCTGAGGCCTCTCGAAGGGAAGGCCGCAGGGATTCGTAAGGAGTAAGGCATCAGGCGTAACATGACAAGAGTCAAACTGTTCAGAGTGTCCTTCTGCCACCCCCTTACTTTTCACGTCTCACGTTTCACGGGTTCGAAGAGCGCTGCTGGCCTGCCTGCCGAGCCTACTCCGCCGAAGTAGCTTCGGCTACGAAGGCCGGGAGCTCCTGCGCAGGCACGGCGGCATTTTTCAACACTCCCCTTAGGGTGTGGAAGGCATCATAGCGGAAGGGCGTATGGTAAATCGCATGGCGCCCATTTTGTTCGCCGGATTGGCCATA
>WHTE01000097.1 GCA_009377845.1 Nitrospirales bacterium
CTTTCTCCAAATCACCCGTTTCGTAATAATGGACGTCATCTAATCCGAGTAGCCAGATTGCATCAGAACCTTTTTCCACTGCCTGGGCTTCATTGAGCAACATCCGGATTCCGCACCGCTCGAGGCCCGGCACCATTTCCAGCCAATCGTGGTTCCCCAAAACGCCCGTGACGCCATAGGGAGCCTGGATGGTTTTGACCAATGACTCCACGAGCGTCAGTGTCTTGTCATAATGGCCATACGTGAGAAAGCGATAATCCCCGGTCATGACGCATAGGTCGTACCGCAGTGTGGACACCATGGCTTGAAGCGCATGGCCTTTATCGATCATCCCTTCGATATGGAGGTCTGACAAATGCAAAATGCGAAATCCATCAAAGGTTTCGGGCAGATGAGGAATGGGGACGGTGTGCTCGATGATCCGGTACCGGGAAGAATTTTTAACGGCCGCTGGCCATATACCGGTGGATTTCAAGGTGGTTTTGATGAGCCAGGCGACGGCCGGAAATTCCTCCATGTGGATGTGGAGGTGATACCCTTTTAACATGAGGGCCGAATAGTGCGCCTGCATTTCCATGCGTTGTCCCGCATGGGCAGGCCCGATACGGTCCACTAATTTGGCAAAGGCTTCTTGATCGTGGTGCTGGCTCATGTGCTTGTCAGTCCTGTGGGGTCAGAGGTACCATTCGACCATGCAACGATTGGATCTCTGCCATCCCGAATTACCCGATCTCCAATTTGTCCTTATGGTGACGGCCTTGTGCACTTCGGATCTGGAGACGTTGAATGCTCCACTCTCTGTGAGGGAGACCGTCTTCAATCGGTGTTGGGCGTTGTTGCATGAAAGTCCTCCGCCGGTGAATAAACACGAGCGGGTCCTGGATCTTATGCACAGTGATGAGATTACTCTGGAAGCCCTGGTCCATGTCATCCGGCAGACCTTTGAGGAGTATGGGTTCTTTGAATTAACCTGGGAGCATCCACCAAGCGAACCAACACGCGAATCGACTCCCGAAGCTCACCCCTTGGTGGAGCGGTTACAGCAGTGGGATCCTCCTTACAGATGAATTGAAACCTCCCTCACAATAGAAGCAAGAGCAAATCCCATACCCTGACTGTCGAGTCTGTCTTTGGGACTGTGTCCCCGTCTCAAGAGAGGGGGATCCTCCTTGATCAGCAGGAAGAATCATTCCCTGGGATTGTGGCTCTCAATGAGTGGTGTCGGTTGTTTGAGGCACAAAAATAATAGATCTTCAAATCGTGGGGTTAGTGAGACCTAATGGGGTGATGTGAACATTCGCATGAAGAATGCACGAAAGGGGCGAAAGAGTTTCCTGTTGGGGGCTCTTCGGTCGCTCGTGAAACGGTTAATGGTACATGCTCATGCCGGTCAAGAATTAACCGTTTTAACCTGTTTGGGCGCTGCATGAGAAGGGCCAAAGGCACCCAGGCTCCGGAATCTGGCCTCTCGTTGCTTCAGAAGTGTCGCGGTAGACAATTGTTGCAATTGCAAGAAATGGCTGTCGAGCGCATGTGATAAACGGTTGGCCATGGTTTTCACGTCTCGATGGGCGCCTCCCATTGGTTCAGGTATGACCTCCTCAATGACATTCAGTTTGAGTAGTTCCGGTGCCGTCATTCGTAAGGCCGTGGCGGCATTGGCTGATTTCGACGAATCTCCCCACAGAATCGCCGCGCAGCCTTCCGGAGAAATCACGGAATAAATCGCATGCCCGAGCATCAAGACCCGATCCGCCACTCCTAATGCCAATGCCCCGCCACTGCCGCCTTCTCCCGTGACCACGGCGATAATCGGCACCTGCAATCTGGACATTTCCAGTAAATTCCTGGCAATGGCTTCGGCTTGTCCCCGCTGTTCGGCATCCACACCCGGATACGCTCCAGGGGTATCGATAAAGGTGATAACCGGTCGCTTGAATCGCTCCGCCAGTTTCATGAGACGCAACGCTTTTCGGTAGCCCTCTGGTTTGGCCATGCCGAAATTCCGGCGCATGCGTTCCTTCAAGGACTTCCCTTTCTCATGACCAATGACCATGATGGAACGGCCCTTCCATGTGGCAAACCCTCCGATAATGGCACGGTCGTCGCCGAACAGGCGATCGCCATGAAGTTCCACGAAATGTTCCGTCAGGTGTTCCAGATAATCAGAGACCGATGGGCGCTGGGGGTGCCTGGCGATCTGACTGTGTTGCCAGGGGGAAAGGTTGGCGAATAACTCACGCTCCTGTTTGGCCAGTTGTTCGGTCGATTTGACGATGGCCTCCTGGACCGAGACCTTTGTGGATTTGGATTTCACCAACTTGGCAATGCGTTCTTCAAGTTCCTTCAGGGGTTGTTCAAAGTCCAGGTATTCACGCACGGGCAGGCTCCTTTGTCGAGGGCAATTATTGGAAGGTGACCGTGGATGTTCCGAGGAGATGTTCCACTTCTTCTAAAAACTCAGGTGACGGGGCGATGCCGACCTCCGATAACCCGGATATGCTGGCCGTCAGATTAGGATGCAAGTGAAACGCCAACGAAATCGGGGTCGGACCGCGGTGCCGTTCGAATATTTTCTTTAAGTCTAGCAGATGATGAGGGAGAACGTCCTGTTCGTGGACCTGGAGGGTCACGTGCTTCACCGTTTCATTTTCTAATTGGGGGAGGGATTCCACTTTGGTGGCCTTGATGCGGGTGCCGTTATCCATCAGGTCCACTGTCCCGGTGATCCGAACGACCGATTCCGGGCCTAATAACGCTTCGTGATTTTTAAAGGTTTCAGGGAAAATAATGGCTTCGACGGTTCCATGTAAATCTTCCAATTGGGCATAGGCCATCCTGTTCCCTTTTTTGGTTGTCGTCACTTTGAGGCCGGAGATGACCCCGCAGACTTTGACCTCTCGTCCGTCGCTCATGTCGCGAAGGGTCTGGGTGGAGCAGGTGGAAAAATGTGTGATCGCGACGCTGTGCCGGTTGAGGGGATGCGCGGTGATATAAAAGCCGGTGAGTTCCCGCTCATATTTCAGTAATTCATTCTGAGACCATTCGGGAATCTGCGGGATGACGAATCCAAATCCGTCCTGCTTTGCTGTTGAGGGTTCCGGAGCCAGCAATTCGAACAGACTGGTTTGGCCTTCCCGTTTGTTGCGTTGAATGGTGGAGGCATGATCCAGGGCTTCATCCAGGACCTGAAATAAACTGGCGCGAGAGATGCCCATGGAATCAAAGGCTCCGACTTTGATGAGTCCTTCCAGGACGCGTTTGTTGACCTTTTGAGAATCGATGCGGTAACAAAAATCGACAAAGGAGGAAAAAGGGCCTTCCGTGTTTCGTGATTCGACAATCACGTCCACGGCGTTTTCCCCGACGTTTTTAATCGCCACTAATCCAAACCGGATGCCGTCAGGCACCACACTGAAATTTTTCAAGCTCTGGTTCGCATCGGGCGGAAGAATTTTCAGTCCCAGTTCCCGACATTCCGTAAAGTACCCGACCATTTTATCCGTGTTTCCCATTTCAGCCGTCAACAAGGCGGCCATAAATTCTGTGGGATAATGAGCTTTCAGGTAGGCTGTTTGATAGGTCACGACCGCATAGGCAGCGGAGTGGGACTTGTTGAACCCGTACCCCGCGAAAAAGGCCATTTGATCGAATAACTTTTCGGACAGTTTTTCCGGGATTCCCTTCCCTTTGGCCCCTGAGACAAACAATTCCTTTTGTTTGGCCATTTCCTCGTGTTTTTTCTTGCCCATCGCCCGGCGGAGCAAGTCGGCTTGTCCCAGTGAAAATCCTGCGAGTTGGTTGGCGATGGCCATGACCTGCTCCTGGTACACGATCACCCCATAAGTCTCCTTCAGAATGGGCTCTAATTGCGGGGGGTCATAGACAACTTTTGACGCATCGCGTTTTCGTGTAATGAAATCGTCCACCATACCGCTCTCTAACGGACCAGGGCGATAGAGCGCTAAGATGGCGATCAGGTCCTCAAACGTTTCCGGTTTGATTTTGACCAACAGGTTTCGCATGCCGGAACTTTCCAGCTGGAAAATCCCTGTGGTTTTTCCGGAGCTGAGAATCTCAAACGTCCGGGGATCATTCAAGGGAAGATTGTTGATGTCGAAAGGAGGTTCGCCCGGCTGGTTCGCGTTGACCATCCTGACTGCGTCATGAATCATCGTCAAGGTTTTGAGTCCGAGAAAATCGAACTTCACCAAGCCGACTTTTTCCAGGTCCGTCATTGTGTATTGGGTCACGATTTCGTCGTTATTCGTTTTGTACAACGGCACATGATCCATGAGGGGCTTTTGTGAAATGACCACTCCGGCTGCATGGGTCGAAGCATGCCGCGCTAATCCCTCCAAGGCCATGGCCGTGTCCATGAGTTCCTTCATTCTGACATCCTGATCGACGAGTTCTTGCAGGAGTGGTTCCTGTTTCAGGGCATCTTGGAGCGTGATGTTGAGTTGGGTCGGAACCAGTTTGGCGATCCGGTCGACTTCGGCATAGGGAAAGTCCATCACTCTTCCGACATCCCGAATGGCGGCTTTGGCGCCCAGTGTGCCAAAGGTAATGATCTGGCACACATGCTCTTCCCCGTATTTCTCAATGACATAGTTAATGACTTCGCCACGACGATCCATGCAAAAGTCCATGTCGATATCCGGCATGGTGACACGTTCGGGGTTAAGAAAACGTTCAAAGAGCAGATTATAGGAAAGGGGATCGAGGTCGGTAATCCGGAGGGCGTAGGCGACCAGGCTGCCGGCGGCCGATCCGCGACCGGGGCCGACCGGAATCTTGCGGGATCGGGCAAAATTGATGATGTCCCACACGACGAGGAAGTAGCCGGCATAGCCCATGGAATTCAGCACCGCTAATTCGGTCAGCAACCGCTGCTGGTAGACTTCAGGAGGAATAGACGTTGGCCGTTCCCGCAAACGGGCTCGAAGGCCTTCTTCCGCAAGATGTTGCAGGTACGAGTCATGGGTTTGCCCTTCAGGAACCCGATAATCGGGCAGATACGATGTTCCGAACTCCATTTGCAGATCGCACTGCTCGGCCACTTGGATGGTATTCAGGACCGCGCGAGGAAATTCGGCAAACTCCGCAATCATTTCTTCAGTGGATTTCACATAGAGCTGATCCGTGTCAAACTTCATCCGGTTGGGATCTTTGAGTGTTTTCCCTGTCTGCAGGCACAGCATGATTTCATGCGGGCGCGCATCCCGTTTATTGAGATAATGGCAATCGTTGGTGCCCACCAGAGGAATGCCCAGTTTCTGGTGAATTTCCAGTAAACCCCGATTGGCGACCTGTTGGTGATCCAAGCCGTTGGCCTGTACTTCCAGGTAATACCGGTCCTTTCCGAAAATGCCCCGATATTCATCCGCCACCCGGAGAGCCCCCGCCATATCCTGTTGGTTGAGAAGCTGGGGGACTTCTCCGCTTAAACAACCGGACAGGGCAATCAGACCTTCCTGATGTTCCTGGAGTAACTCCTTATCCATGCGGGGTTTGTAATAAAACCCCTCAAGATAGGCCTTGCTGGAGAGTTTCATGAGGTTGTGATAGCCGACCTGATTGGTGGCCAGAAGAATCAGATGAAAGTATTCGTTATGGGCGAGGTGTCCTGCCCGTTGGGTGCGACTGCCGGGAGCCATATAGGCTTCACATCCGATAATCGGTTTGACATCATGGGCTTTGCCTTTTTGATAAAAATCAATGGCGCCAAAGAGATTGCCATGGTCTGTCATCGCCACGGCAGGCATGCCGAAATTCTTGATCTGCTGGAACAGGGGCGTGAGCTGGTTGGCCCCATCGAGGAGGCTATACTGGGTGTGAAGATGGAGATGAACGAATTGTGCCGGCACTCCTGCAGTCCTTCCGAAAAAAATTCTAATGAGCACCTTGAGTGAAGTCAAATGAAATCACCAAGCAAGGAGCAAGTTGTTCATTAATCATGAGTCGTTGAAGAATTGCAAGAGAAAAATGAAGAGAGAGAGATTGTTGTGAGAAACGCGAAAAAAAATTATCCGGAAAAAATGGGGACAAGTATGTGGATAAATCGACGGTATCCGATATGTGATGCAAGATGGAGACTGCGTTGAGCCGTTTGCTCATCTCGTGGGCATTGTGTTGAAAAATTCATCAACTACAATGGGTATGGTCGAAGGGATGCTCACGGGAAAATACCTATAGGGATGTTGAAAAATGCCGCTGACGGCATTTTTCAACAGTCTTTTTTAGGAAATTCAGTGGAAACGCTAAAAAATGGGCCAATGTCATTGTCGTCATTGATTTGGATTTATGAAGTCATGGGCAAAACGGGAGCATACTGATGGGCAGTGTGAGCGGAACCGCGGTGCGGATTGAGTGATGACTATTAACGAGAAGGGTTTCCCATAAGTTGGCTGGCGCGTGACACGGTGGGTGGTCTCTGGTGAGCGATGAATGCCCCTGAAAGAATATTCAGATGTGGTGAGATGCGGGATGTCCGTTTGAAGGTCAAGAGGAATCCGTCTCAGAAGAATTTCGTATGACTGTCAACGGTTGAAGTTGAAAATTCGGATCAACGAAGTTGAGAAAGAAAATCGGTATTAATTAGTTTTCCCTAAATAAAACAATTGACCGCATCGGAGTTGGACCGATAAAATGAATAACTAGAATGAAGCAGAAATGTTCAATGTCGGGAAGGGAAGACAGCGGTCGTCGCGGCATTGAATGCTCAAATAGTCACTCATTGGAACGTCAGGGACACACTTTAGCAAGGAGGATCTTATGAAAGCGAAAAAAGGGGTTGTGGATTTTCTCAATAAAATTCTCACCAATGAATTGACCGCGATCAACCAATATTTTTTACATGGTGAAATGTGTGGAAATTGGGGATATGAACAGTTGCATAATGAAATCAGGAAACATTCGATTGATGAGATGAAACATGCGGAAGAACTTATCGAGCATGTTCTGTATTTAGAGGGATTTCCCAATTTGCAGCGCTTGGGGACTCTCAAAATCGGAGAGACGGTGCCTGAGCAATTCAAGTCAGACCTGGCCTTGGAGCGCGAGGCGGTTGTCCTGCTCACCGAGGCGATTACCCATTGTGCCAGTGTGGGTGATTACACGACCCGGGCAAAATTGGAATCGATCGTTAAAAGTGAAGAGGAGCATGTAGACTGGATAGAAACGCAAATGGAAACCATAAAGCAGGTTGGAGTCGAAAATTACCTAGCCCAGCACATCCACGAAGAATAACCGTTTCTGTTCCTCAAAATTGCAAGGGCTTGTCGGGGTATATCTGAAACCCCGGCAAGCCCTTTTCCATGCATCGATTCCCTTTTGCTGCTGTTGAATAATTCAAGAATTTCTTGATGTCAGGCCACCCCTTCCCCTATCCGAACACGATAGGACAGGTTTTGAACACTCCCTCATTTTCTTCCGGTGGGTCTTGGTCACGCATATGTTGATGAACAGGCCAAATATTTGAAATATTCAACAGTTCCATATCTCGATCTCGGAGAACCGTGTTCTTCGCTCACAAAGCCTCAATCCTAAGGGGTCGTCAAGGGGAACGCAAACGATGCAACGAGTGACGATCCAGACGATTTCTAAATATTCCTGAACAAGAAGATTGACCTCGGAAAGAATCGTTCGTAGGTGCGTGAGAGGCCCTTGGCGGCGTCGCGTGGATCATGTGTGAATTTGGTGCTTGAGGGGTACGTTGGGGAAGGGAGGGTTGGAGAGCTTCCTCCATGCGTGATGGCCAAAACGTCTTCTATCCTTTGACGTGATGCCACCCATCCATCCCGGATTCCAAACACATTTTTAGAATTTGATTGCTCATGATATTTCTCAATTTCATGAGGACCGTGTGAGGTTGTTCAAGGAGGCGTTCGTCACTTCCGCTTTATTCCGGCAAAAACCATGTCAATCCACCCATGAACATTCTTGGAGTACCGGGGACGAAGTGAATATCGGAGACGCCCCCTGCAGGTTCACCGGGAAGACGGGATTCATAAAAAAATTGCGCTTGCCGCCAATCCGTATCGGTCAAATTGCGAATGCTTAAAAAGGCTTCGAGCCGTCCTGTGGGAGGGGAAACGGGAATTCTGTAGCGAAGGACCAAATCAAAGATAGTAAAGGGTTCCAGCAGTACACTGCGGTCTTCGATGCCTGCGCGGCTTCCCACCGTCAGCATTTGCAACGTGCTTGAGAGTCCCATCGGTAAGCGGGCTGTCACCGACGAAAACGCGGTGAATTCAGGAGCGAGGGGCACGGAATCTCCTGTTTTTCGAAACTCGGCATGAGTATATGTGATGTCTCCTCGAATGGTAAGCCACTCCAGTGGGGTGACTCGAGTGCTGAATTCTGTACCCAGACGCCGGGTCTTTCCTCGCCTCTCGGTTGTGCCTTCATCACCCACGAACACCAATTCGGATTGAAGATCCAATAACCAAAACGTGGCCAGGAATTCCGCCCAGGTCCAGGGTTGGCTGCGAATTCCCAGTTCATAACCGATGGCTTTGGGCAAGGTCGTCGCCGAGGAATTCATGACGACGTCCCGGGCGTCATTGCTATGAAATCCTGTTCCGGCATTCATGAAGAATTCGGTGCGAGACCAAGGGCCGAAAATCAAATTGGCTTTGCCACTGGCGATGGCATCGGAGGCTGTCCCGTTTGGTCGGACCGAACAGCCTGTTCCGCAACGATCATCAACGTTATAGGTGAAGACGTCGACCCGACCTCCTCCCACAAAACGCAGCCAGGGACGGAATTGAAGATCCAACTTGAGATAAGGGGAATAGGAGGCTTCGAAAAGGTCCGATTCCTGGGTAATGGCCAATGCCTCCCGCTTGTGTTGGGTGCCAAGACGAACCCGGACTTTATCGAACCGTGTCTGAAGCCCGGCAGTTATGATGCCCTCCTGATCAAGCAGCCGGAAGATTTGACGATATCCGACATCCCCTCCTGATAACCATCGGCGGTCGGTTTGTTCAATACCGTCACCATTGATCGGATCGTTGAGGAAAAACGTGAAGTTGGTGAACAGGGACAGGTAATAATATTGCGCCCACAGTCTGGCGAATGCGGTCCCACCGCCGGGAAGATCGTAATGGTAATCCAAGCGACCGGTGGTGCGCACCGATTTACCGCCTTCCGAGGGATCAAGTGAGCCGAAGCGATCCAATCGGCCGGCTTCCACCTCACGAAGGGGAATCTGGCCTGACCCATTCCATCGTCCGTAATATTGGGTGAACGTCAAACTGAGTTGGGATGTCGCCGAGGGATCGACAGTCAGTTTAGCCAGTCCGTTGTATCGGGTATTGCGGTTGACAAAATCGTATGGGCCGTCGGTGTAATAGAATTCTCCGGCAAAAAAAGTGCGGAATCTATCCCGAGTGGGAGAGGTCATCAAGAGATATCGTTGGGTATTGAAATTCCCTCCGCCGGCTTGCACGACGGTATTGGGAACCGACTCACGGGTGATATAATTGGCGGCGCCGGCGGTGGCAAAATCACCATATTCAACATGGTATGGTCCTTTTTTGACGCTAATTTCCTCAATGGTTTCCGGGATAATGAAATTTATGTCGCCGTATCCTTGCCCGTGAGCGTGACTGCGCATATTAATGGGCATACCATCCACGTGGAGCGCCAAATCAGTGCCATGATCGGCGTCAAAGCCTCGCAAGAGATACTGGTCGGCTTTCCCCGCCCCGCCGGAATGTTCCAACGTAATCAGGCCGGGAGCCAAACGCAGGAGATCCGCGGGTCGGCCCTGAGGCTGGAGGATCATTTCGTCATCAATGATAATGCGTTCTGATGACGCGGCCACCGGACGTTCTCCGACAACCTGCATTTCCTCTAACACCGTGACGTCCTCTCTTTCATGGCCCGATGCGAAACCCGCCCCCAATAGGCCGACGAAAACAACGGTCGGGAGACACACCGCACGTTGGCGTGATGGGAAGTGCTGAAAACACATCGGGTCGATGATGAAAAGGAGATTGCAGAAGAAACGGCAAATGCGTCGGTAGCACGAAAAATAAATTTGTGGCACGCCTTATAACAGTGCCCGGAAATATTGTCAAATCGGAATGGTGGTGTGGGATTGGATAGAGAGCAGGTGGGCGGGCCGCGGCGGATAGGATGGCCCTTCATGTGCGAAGGTTGGCGCAGGATGAGGAAAGGGGAATCGCTATTTCACGGCCTTTCCGGTGGTGGTCATCGTGAGTTGGCCATGTTTGACGCCCTTGGTTTTAATCAGCAGATTGGCCAGATCAATAAGCACTGAACTGCGTCCTCTGACCACAATGACTTCCAGGCAATGATCGTGGTCTAAATGCACATGAAGATTGGAAATGATTTGCTTCCCGTATTCATGTTGATGGTGGGTCAATTGTTGCAGCACATCCGATTGGTGATGATCGTACACCAGGGTAATCGTCCCTGCGGTTTCCTTGTTTCCGCCCCATTCTTCGCCAACCAGTTGGTTTCGGATGAGATCCCGAATCGCCTCAGAACGGTTCTGGTACCCCTTCCGGGTGATGAGTTGATCAAAGGCGGCAAGAAGTTTTTCTTCCAGGGAAACCCCAAAGCGGACCAATTGGCTCATCGTCATGCTCCTTTCAGGTTCGTGGTATGTGTCTCATATCCTAGGTTCTCTTCTGGGGAAAGACAATTGGTGAGAACAGACTATCGCTCTTTGTATCGGGAGGAGCCGATTGATGTTCAACCCGGGAGGTTGGGGCAGAGGGTGACGCGTGGCCTATTTGCCTAAAGCCCGGTCGAGATTGAAGGCGGCGCTGATGAGGGCGAGGTGAGTAAAGGCTTGCGGGAAATTACCGAGGGCTTCACCGTGATGCCCTGTCTCTTCTGCATAGAGTCCCAGGTGGTTGGCATACCCGAGCATTTGTTCAAATATGAGACGGGCTTCTTCTAAGCGCTGCCAATCCGCTTGCCCTGCGCGAGTCATCGCTTCCACAAGCCAAAATGTACAAAGATTAAATGTGCCCTCCTCTCCATCGAGTCCGTCATGCGTTTCGGTTAAATTATACCGGTAGACCAGTCCATTGGAGACCAAGCCGCCCTGTTCCGGTTTTTGGTTGATGGCATCCAGCGTATTGAGCATGCGAGGGTCGGTCGGGGACACAAAAAACACGAGAGGCATCATTAAATTGGCCGCATCTAGAGTCGTGCTTCCATATCGCTGGACGAAGGCCTTTCGCTGCGGATCCCACCCCTTAGCCATGATCTCTTCATAGATGGCATCCCGGGTTTTCAACCAACGGTCCCGGTCCGCCGGGAATGATCGTTTGTCCGCCAAACGCAGTCCACGGTCCATGGCTACCCAACACATCAATTTGGAATATACAAAATGTTGTTGGCCACCTCGAACTTCCCAGATGCCTTCATCGGTACGGTGCCAGTTGTCGCAGACCCAATTGATCATGCGTCGAAGATGTTTCCAGAGGTCGTAGGAAATAGGTGTGCCGTACTTATTATAGAGATACACGGAATCCAACAACTCGCCATAAATATCCAACTGTAGTTGATGATAGGCGCCATTCCCTATCCGGACGGGTCGCGAGCCGCGATACCCTTCCAGGTGATCCAGGATTTCTTCGGTGAGTTGGTGGCGCCCGTCAATGCCATACATCAGTTGCAGGGAACCGTCAGGATTCAATTCGTGACATCGGGCTTCCAACCAATGCATGAAGGCGGAGGCTTCCTCGGTAAAGCCAATTCGCAACAAGCCATACAATGTAAAAGCGGCATCCCGAATCCAGGTGTAGCGATAATCCCAGTTGCGACCTCCCCCAACCCCTTCAGGAAGACTGGCTGTTGGGGAAGCCACAATGGCCCCTGTCGGTTGAAACGTCAGTAATTTGAGGACCAGGGCTGAGCGGTACACCATTTCCCGCCAGCGACCGGTATAAGTGCATTTCGATAGCCAACGACGCCAATAGTCGACAGTCTGTTTAAACAAATCTTCCGCCTGATCTTCCGGACAGGAGGAGGGGATTTGTGTGTGACCGAATTCGATTTCCTGCAAACAAAAATCGACTTCTTCGCCTTCTTGAAGCGTGAATTCGGTGACGATCATGTGGTCTTCTTGTGAAAGAGGAATGGTGCATCCAAGCCGGAGGGTCAGCGCAGGGGATTGAAAGTGTGCGCCGTCTTTAGTGAGAGTCAGGGTATGAGTATCACGACCGTAATTAAACGCCGGCCGGCATTTGAGCCGAAAGGTCATCGATCCTCTGAGGGCTTGCACTCTGCGAATCAATCCGTGCCGGATACAGTCCGAGGTGCCATACCCGACCGGCATAAAATCAATCACCCGCCCGACTCCGGTGGGGGAATGAAACCGGGTCACGAGGACGTTGGTGTCGGGCCAATAATACTGTTTGGATTTAACTCCGTCGGAAACGGGAGCGATCATGAACCGCCCTCCCTTGGCATGATCCAGGATAGCGCCGAACACGCTTGGAGAGTCGAAATGGGGAAAGCAGAACCAATCGATAGACCCGTTCATGCCGACCAGAGCGGTCGTCTGCATATTCCCGATCAGGCCGTAGTTTTCAATCGGTTGATACGGCACGCTGTTCCTTTCGGTTTGATATGCCTGAACATTGATGGTGGATCAACCGGGAACGTCACGCTGAAAGACGGCATACAACCCGTGGCACAAGGACCTGGTGCACATTCGTTCGTCAGGTGATCACGCACGATGGCTACTTATACCCTGAGAACCCGAATATGGCTAGTCCGGAATATCATGGCTTCCGTCTGGCCGGAAGGGCAAGTTGGTTCATTCGGAACGATCTCTTTCTCTTTTCAAAAAGGAATTTCGAAGCGGGAATTTTGATTCATGTCGTATGGGGCAAGAACCGGACAGGGGCAGGAATGGTTGTGAGAGAAAAAAAGACATCGGGCCTTACGCAAAGTGTCATCAAGATTCAACCTGCTCGCCTGACATCATTCAGGATGGAAGCGCGGTGTTCATCAAAAGGTGAAAAATTTGTCAATTTGAGGTAGATTGTCCCGGTCTTGACGTGTCTTCCTCCAACTTCAAGCGATCGGTGCGGAGTGCATGATGTCCGTCTATCCACCCAGCGTGAGCATTGAAGGGCAAGCGTATTCCTTTCATCGCATTCTGAAAGATGATTTCTTTTCCCTCAATATCCTCTACACGAATCAGGCGAATGAGGGATACGTCCTCAAGCTGAGCGACTTTCGATTTGTGTTGGGCTGGATGTTTCGCCCATTAGCGGGTTGGATATCCAGGCGGGAATATTCAATCTATCGAATGGTCGCGGATATCCCGGGCATACCGGCCTTAGGACCACGGTATGGGAAGCGAGGCTATTTCCATCATTTCATTGAGGGAAAAACCCTTCATGAAATAGAAAGGGGCATCCATACACAATTCAACGTCGTGGTCGGCGGTGCCGCGTTTGCCAGACGTGAGCAATCTTTGGCTCCCGACTTTTTTGACCGATTGGCTTCGATTCTTCAGGACGTCCATCGACGTCGAATTTTTTATGCGGATTTGAATAAACGAGGGAATATCATTTGTTCCACGGAGGGAAAGCCCTATCTCATCGATTTTCAAATTTGCCTGAATCTTCCCGTTCGAAAAGGCTGGCTGGGAGCCCTTACCGAGAAGATGTTTCAACGGTTGGTGCGGGAAGATCTCTATCACCTGTATAAACACAAAGAAACGTTTCAACCGCAGTTGATGACGGAGAAAGAACGGCAGTTGGCGCAACGGTCGAATTTAAATCAGCGATATCGGCGGTATCTGTGGCGGCCGTACATTGTGCTGAAACGGTTGATCTATCCGCACGGCAGCAATGAAACCATTTGGTACAAGTGGAAAAAACTCAAAGATCAGTCTCCTCG
>WHTE01000003.1 GCA_009377845.1 Nitrospirales bacterium
TGGGCGCGGGGCTCTGGTCTCTGGCTTTTGTGCTGCCGGGGTATGTCTTCAGCAGCGAGATCGAAGCCATTGCGGCGCACCAATCCCGTGTGGGAATGGTTATCCTGGTGGCGCTGGGCATCGGCCTCGTGGCATATATTGCGTATAAGTTTGTCCATCGGCAATGAGTGTTGCGCGAGTTGCGGATGGCCCGCATCACCGTGGACGAGCTGAAAGGGATGATGGACAACGGCCATGAGGTCTTCGTGTTGGACCTGCGCGGTGCGTTGGATCACGAAGCGGACCCGTATACGATTCCAGGAGCCCTTCGCATGACTGCGGAGGAATTAGAGCAGCGACATGGCGACATCCCGCGACAGAGTGAAATCATTCTATTCTGTGCTTGCCCGAACGAGGCGACCGCTGCCAAAATGGCGTTAATGTTGCGGAGGAACGGTATCAGGAACGTTCGGCCCCTTGCCGGAGGCATCGACGTCTGGCGCCAACGGAACTTTCCGCTTGAAGCGCAACCGGCTGCCCCCCCCACGGGTCTTGTGGACGAATGAATTCGGTTGTTCTGAGCATCGACGAACTGACTTACCAAATGCGGAATAGAGGAGGGGAGTTATGGCCGAACATGACCTTCAATCCATTGCCTTTCCGACGCTCGACGACGGCCAAATTGCCGAGTTCAGCCGTTGTGCCAGCGCCACGTCGACGGTGTATCGGGACGGAGAGACGCTGTTTGCCGTCGGTGACCGCAATTTCAAATTCCATGTCATCAAGTCAGGTGAAGTTGAAATCCTCGACTATTCCGGCGAAGTGCCAAGAACTGTGACCATCCATCACAAAGGCGATTTCACCGGCGATATCTCGCACCTCACCGGCAATCCCTCGGTGGTCAGCGCTGTTGCTAAGGGCGATTGCGAAGTGTATGAAATCTCCGGGGAGGCCCTCAGGCAGGCCTTGAATCAGTGCCCGATCCTGAGTGATATCATCCTCCAGGCCTTCATCGCACGGCGGCAGCTCTTGCACAAGTCGCCGGACTTTACCGGTCTGCGGGTTATCGGCTCCCGTTATTCGGCCGACACCTTTCGAGTCCGGGATTTCCTGGCTAAGAACCACGTGCTCTTCACCTGGGTCGACGTGGAGACAGACCCGCAGGTGGACCGGCTCCTTAAACAGTTCGGGGTGACTGAAGCTGACACGCCTGTGGTGGCCTGCAGCACCATGCTGCTCCTTCGCAACCCTTCCAACCGCGACCTTGCCGACCGCATCGGCATCCGCCATCCGCTGGAGCAGGCGGTCTACGATTTAGTCGTGGTGGGAGCCGGTCCCGCAGGGTTAGCCGCCGCAGTCTATGGTGCATCGGAAGGGTTACGGACGGCCGTGCTTGAGCGCAGTGCTCCAGGCGGTCAGGCGGGCACCAGCATGCGGATTGAGAACTATCTCGGTTTCCCCACCGGTGTGACGGGAAGCGAGTTGACCGACCGCGCCATCATCCAAGCCAACAAGTTCGGTGCCCGCCTGTCTGTCCCGACTCCGGTCACACATCTGACGTTCGACCAAGCCTATTCCATCGTGCATCTCGACGGTGAGGAATCCATCACGGCGAAATGCCTGTTGATCGCGACCGGTGTTGAATATCGCCCACTTGGTGCGGAGAGCGAGGAACAGTTTGAGGGGAGAGGGGTGTATTTTGCTGCAACCCCCATTGAAGCGCAGATGTGTCGAGGGGGGCAGGTGGCAGTCGTGGGTGGCGGGAATTCCGCAGGTCAAGCTGCCGTTTTTCTCGCCGGGCACGCGAGAAAGGTCCTCCTTATTATTCGAGGCCATGATCTCCATAAGAATATGTCGAGTTATCTGGTCAAGCGGATTGAACAGACAGCCAATATCGAGGTCCTTTGTCACACCACCATCTGCCGGATGCACGGTAATGGCTACCTCAGTTCCATTGACCTTGCCAATAGCAAAACGGGCGAGGAGCGAACGGCAGAGATAGCTGCCGTCTTCACCTTCATCGGAGCCGTGCCACGAACGGATTGGCTGCCGGTAGAGATCGAGCGGGACGCCAAAGGATTTGTCCGGACCGGCTCAACCCTGGCACAATCCTCTCATTGGACTTCCCGTCGGCCACCGTTCCTGCTGGAGACCAGCTGTCCAGGCGTCTTTGCCGCAGGGGACGTGCGCGCCGATTCGATCAAGCGCGTCGCCTCGGCCGTCGGTGAGGGCGCGATGGCTGTCCAGTTCGTGCATGAATACCTCAAGGAGATGTGAGAAAGGCCAACGACATGTCCCAATCATCCTGCACCCATCTCGACCAGATCCTCAATGTTACGCCGAGCGGCGCCGGCTGCGAGGAATGTGTAAAAATGAAGGACCGCTGGGTCCATTTGCGAATGTGCCTCACCTGTGGCCACGTCGGATGCTGCGATTCTTCAAAGAACAGGCATGCCACGAAGCATTTTCACGCGACCAATCATCCCATTGTCCGCTCTATCGAACCAGGGGAAAGCTGGCGATGGTGTTACGTGGATGAACTGCTCATGGAATAGACCAGAACTGGGGAATGAAACAGTGACGCATTTGCTTAAGCGGATTGTCTTAACTATTAGGCCTCTTCGTGAATTTGGCCTTGCTAGATTACGACATCCAAATGCACATTCCGCAAAGTTTCGGTTCGTCAACTAGTCGTTTTTCCGCTATAATGCCACGATTCTTGGAGGAGGAGGATGACATGAAAGATTTGTCCAGAATTACTACAGATCCCCAAGCCATGGGTGGCAAATCTTGCATCCGAGGACTGCGCATTAAGCAATGACCCTCATTACTTGACCCCAACCCGTCTGCTCAATTGACCCTGAGTCGAGGAGGTGCGCCGTATGAACGCTTCGATCAAATCTCTCGGTATTGACCGCCTTCCTATCGAGGAACGGCTAGCCCTGGTAGAGGAAATTTGGGACAGCATTGCGGCTGATAGCGCGGCCGTCCCACTCACCGAGGCGCAACGCGCTGAGCTTCAGAAGAGAATCGAAGAGGATGATGCTCATCCGGACGATTTGACATCGTGGGAGCAGGTTAAAGCTTCCACTCTCTCCCGCCTCGGGAAATGACAAAGCAATGACCCCGTTACTGACTTAAGCGGCTTGCCACCTGTCCCGGCTGCCTACGGCGGCTGAACTCGCGGCTGGAACCGAGGGGGGCCCCCGGCCCGTCACTCAGCTGCGGACTCTGTTAGCCCTCAGCTGAAAAATGAGGTATATTCGTAAGCAGAAAAGGAGAACACCATGACAACTGTGGAGACGATTGAGCGCGCCATTGAGCAACTTCCCCCCGGAGAACTTGCGAAGTTTCGACGCTGGTTCTTGGAATTCGATGCTGCTGCTTGGGATGCCCAGATTGAGGCAGATGCTGCTGCTGGAAAATTCGATGCGTTAGCTGAAGATGCCCTCGCTGAATATCGCAGCGGTAAGGCGCGAGAGATGTGAGGCACTTCACGTCAAGTCGATTTTGGCACTGTTTCGATGCCCTGCCAGCCGACATTCAGGATCTCGCCCGACGCAACTACGCTCTTCTCAAGCAAAATCCGACACACCCATCGCTACGATTCAAATCCGTGCATGGCGGGCGCTTCTGCAGCGTCCGGATCGGAATTCATTACCGGGCCCTTGGCGTGCCAGTCCCAGAGGGGGTTCAGTGGTTTTGGATCGGGCCGCATGCCGAATATGACAAGTTTTTTGCCAAATAACCATTTGTCCAACCGAACGCCGAAAAGATCAGGGCCTATGTTCTGCCATAGTGCCAGCGCCGGTTATCTCAAGCGGTATGCCTATAAAAAAAGCCTCTGGGAAATCCTATGAACGAATTTGTTGAGTTTCTCAAAGAGGTATTCGAACAATTCGGACCCATTCAGCCGCGACGCATGTTTGGTGGTTATGGCCTCTTCCACAAGGGGTTGATGTTCGGTCTGGTTGCGGATGATGTCTTGTATCTCAAGGCTGATGACACGTTATCCACATACTTTGAAGAACGAGGATTAAACCAATTCCAATACCAAAAAAGAGGAAAGACGTTCAAAATGTCTTACTATATGGCACCCGAGGAGATCTTTGACGATCCTGTGGAAGCGAAGGGTTGGGCAGCTCGATCGTATGAGGTGGCCGTTCGCTCCAAGAAACCGGTGAATAAGGCCAAGAAAAAGACATGAGGATCTGAGGTTCGCAGCGAGAGGCATTGCGTGAGCGAGAGTGCTTTAACTGTCGAATACGCCTTCCCCCCTCACCCCAGCTCTCTCCCTCAAGGGCGAGGGAGCTTTTCGAAAGTAAAAGCACTATAGATTCTTCGCCTGTGGCTCAGAATGACAGCCTGGGTCAGATCTAACGGAGCGACAAAATTTCTCTTCAATTGCTGAACGTCTGAAAAGTGGAATTTACGTTTTTATAAATAATTTTCCCAGCGTTTCTTTGTCTCCTACTTTTTTCCCTGATCACCTATAGTGTTTTAACTCTTAAAACCGCCTTTCCCCTCACCCCAGCCCTCTCCCTCAATGGGGCGAGGGGGATCTAAGCGTCTTCGTTGAAAATTAAATACTATATTTGGATAAGGGCCGGTGGACGCTGAGTGGCCAGGTCGGCGTAAAAGTCCTTGCCTTCGTGATTGATCACAATGAAGGCCGGGAAGTCTTCCACTTCGATTTTCCACACCGCTTCCATTCCGAGGTCTTCGAATTCGAGGACTTCCACTTTTTTGATACTGTGTTCGGCCAGCCGTGCGGCGGGGCCGCCGATGGAGCCGAGGTAAAACCCGCCATGCTTTCCACAGGCTTCGCGTACCTGTTGGGAGCGGTTGCCTTTCGCCAACATGACCATGCTGCCACCCGCGGTTTGAAATTGATCCACATAGGAGTCCATGCGTCCGGCAGTGGTGGGGCCGAATGATCCTGATGCAAGGCCTTGGGGCTTTTTGGCGGGGCCGGCGTAATAGACCACATGGTCTTTGAGGTATTGGGGTAGGCCCTGTCCGGCATCCAACTGTTCCTTGAGTCGGGCATGGGCGATGTCCCGGGCGACGACGATGGGACCGGTGAGGGACAGTCGCGTGGCCACAGGATGCTTGCGAAGCTCTGACAAAATTTCTGCCATCGGCCGGTTTAAGTTGATCTTCACGACATGTCCATCCAGTTCTTCTTCCGTCACATCGGGAAGATATTTGGCTGGATTGGTTTCAAGCTGTTCGAGAAAGACGCCTTCCTTGGTGATCTTGCCCAGGATTTGTCGATCCGCCGAGCAAGACACGCCCAATCCCACCGGGCAGGATGCCCCGTGACGTGGCAGGCGAATGACACGCACATCGTGCGCGAAATATTTTCCGCCGAATTGTGCGCCGATGCCGGTCTTCGCGCAGAGCTGGAAGATTTGTGTTTCCATGTCCAGGTCACGGAAGGCGCGCCCCTGCGGATTTCCGGACGTGGGCAGGTCATCCAGATAATGGCAGCTGGCGAGTTTGACGGTTTTCAATGTGAATTCCGCGGATAGGCCGCCCACGACCAGGGCAAGATGGTAGGGCGGACAGGCTGAGGTGCCCAGGGTTCGGATTTTATCCGCCACGGACGCGAGCAGGGATGTGGGATTCAGCAGGGCTTTGGTTTCTTGATAAAGAAAGGTTTTGTTTGCCGATCCGCCGCCCTTGGCGATAAATAAAAAGTGATACTCCAACCCTGGTTTGGCATAGAGGTCGATCTGGGCCGGAAGATTTGTGCCGGTATTTTTTTCGGTGTACATGTCGAGCGGGGCCATCTGGGAATAGCGCAGGTTGCGTTGATCGTAGGCTTCATAGATGCCGCGGGAGAGGGCTTCGGCATCATCGCCGGTGGTGAAGACCTGTTGTCCTTTATACCCCATGGCGATGGCCGTACCCGTATCCTGGCAACCCGGCAACACTCGCCCTGCGGCGATGTTGGCGTTTTTCAGGAGTTCCATGGCGACAAATCGGTCGTTATCGGAGGCCTCGGGGTCATCCAGGATTTTGGCCAACTGCGCGAGGTGGCTGGATCGTAATAAATGAGCGATATCGTCCATGGCTTCTCGTGCCAGGAGCGTCAGTGCCTCAGGCTGGACTTTGACGATTTCCTGGCCTTCGAAGGTTGAAGTGGAGATATAGTCCGACGTGAGCTTTCGATAGGTGGTGGTATCCGCCGTGTGTTCAAATATTTCCTGATACTGAAATTCTGTCATATTTTTAATTTTCCTTCGTTCGTCTATAACTGTATATGCCCTTTTGCTGCCCTACGGTAATCGCTGGCCCGTATTCTTTGCAATACAGCCCGTTTAGGATTTTCAACTTTGTGTCCTCTCCGGTGAAACTTCAAGTGAGTCTCGAATTTTTTGCTGATGGCTCTGGTACATTCCTCCGCGATTTGAATAGAAAATTTAGGGTCTACCAGCCGTATTTTTTGTCCGCATCCATTGTCTACCTTGTCCTGAGCGGAATCATTCTGTTTTTCACCCTGGCTTTTTGTGGGATAGCGGGTGACTTCTTGCGAGTTTTCTTTTAAGGTAGAAAGCCGGAAGAGTTTTATGATCACGATGGAGTCTGATTGACGATGAAAGTCTTGATGTTTACCAATGAATTTCCCCCGTACACCTACGGTGGAGCCGGGGCGCATGTCGAATATTTGAGCCGGGAGTTGTCACATCTTCTTTCCATAGAAGTCCGTTGTTTCGGGGATCAACAGGTGGAAGAGGGAAATCTCAAGGTTCATGGGATCCCCTTAGGCGAGATTCCGTTCGGGGCACCCAAACCCCTGCATTCGGTATTTGGAGCCGTGCAGCGCTGTTGGCAGATGAATGCCGATGGGTTGGATGCGGACGTGGTCCATTGCCATACCTGGTATACCCATTTAGGGGGTATTTTGGCCAAGCTCAATTACGGTCTTCCGCTGGTGATCACCACTCATTCTTTGGAGCCTCTTCGACCATGGAAACGGGAGCAATTAGCCGGCGGCTATGATTTTTCCCTGTGGGTCGAGAAGACCGCGCTGGAGATGGCTGACGCCATTATTGCGGTTTCCCAAGGAACGAAGGAGGATATTCTCAAATTGTTCCAGGTGCCCGAAGAACGGGTTCACGTCATTCATAACGGAATTGATCTTAAGGAATTTTACAAGGTGAAAAGCCAGAAAGTCTTAACCCGCTATGGGATTCCCTCCGGACAACCCTATGTCTTGTTCGTGGGAAGAATTACCCGGCAGAAAGGCATCATCTATCTGATAAAAGCCCTTTCCTATTTGGAGGAGGACTTTCCCGTGGTGTTATGCGCCAGTTCCCCGGATACGCCGGCGATGGCGGCGGAAATGAAAGAGGCGCTCGACCAGGCTTCCGTGCATCGTGCCCATATTTATTGGATACAGGATGTTTTGGACAAACCAAGCCTCATTGAGTTGTATTCTCATGCCGGAGTCTTTTGTTGCCCTTCCATTTATGAACCATTCGGGATCATCAATTTGGAGGCCATGGCCTGTGAAGTGCCCATAGTGGCCTCTGCCGTCGGAGGCATTCCTGAAGTTGTGGTGGAGGATGAAACAGGGTTTTTAGTGCCGGTCGATCAATATGAGGAAGCACCCTTTACCCCGAAAGATCCGGAACAATTCGCGCAGGACTTGGCCGACCGCATCAATCAACTCATGCGAGATCCTGAATTACGAAAGCCCATGGGGCAAGCAGGGAGACTACGGGCGGAAGAACTCTTTGGCTGGGACAAGATTGCCAAACGAACAAAATCTCTGTACGACACCGTTCTGGAATCTATGTAAGGGATTTGGACTTTGAGGAATCCAGGGAAATAGGCATTGTGCCATGAGGTTGGATCGTCATAGGAAACGAGTAGAGGTTCTTTGACGGAAGAGCGGCATGGGTAGGAGACTGAAGGGCGAGTGCGCCCTGGTTTTCTAACAGGGATCGCGCCCTGTTTGAAACATGGTTTCCAGTCGCTGCACTTCTTCCTTGCGTCGGTGACGTTCTTCCACGAGCATGGAGATCACGGAATTCCAAAAGGCAACTTCAGCCGGAGAGCCATCGGTCAATCGTTGATCTCTCCATTCCGTCGCAAAACGGGTATACACTCGAATCTCGCAGTCGTTAAAACTTCTCAGCGACTCGATCAGCTCTTCTTCAGCATGCATAGGTCAACCGGCCTTCCTGAAGGTGGACATTCGAATCATGAATTCTGGTCACAGATAACATGAGAGTGTGTATCGGCCATTCATCTTGCGTTCCTGAGTGTGACTGTGTAGAAAATAAGTCAAAAGTGAAAAGTGAGAAGTAAAAAGCCAGGAGATGGGAAAAGGACACGCTGAATGGGTTGACTCTTGTCATTTTACTTCTTGATTTTTTACGATCTTTTCGATGGGCCTTCCCTCGTAGAAGCTTGAGACAAGCGTTGAACAGTCCTCCTCCTTCTGTCGTGTAAGGATAGGTGCCAGGGGTAGTCTGAAATCACGAAATTGTTGAATGATTCAACAGCTCCTGATGGGGAGCGCCATTCTTGTGAGGAAAAAAATCTGATGAAAAACATGCGGTCACGTTTGGGAAATGGTCGCCGGTGGGTCGGGCTTGGTCTGTTGTTGGGACTGCTCATCGCCTGCGGGGAAGATCCCCGGCAACTTTATGAAACGGCCCAGTTCGAGGAACAACAGCAGAATCGAACGCATGCCCGGGAACTGTACGAACGGATTATGCAGCAACATCCTGATAGTGAATTTGCAGAGAAAGCCCGGCAGCGATTGAGGGCATGGGAGACCGAAGGTTCTGAAGGGAAACCGTGACGTGACAGAAACGGTCAGGAATCGTGTTCCGGATCAACGCCGGTTCGATACATATATTCCAAGCGTCTGATATCCTGATCCCGCCGCATTCGTTCATCAATACACAGGTTCACCACGGTATTCCAAAATCCGGCTTCCGCGATTGAGCCCGCTTCCATCCGTTGATCGCGAAATTCACTGGCGAAGCAGGTATAGCGTTGCAAGTCGCCATCTTCAAAGTCCCGAAGAAAACTCGTTAAATCTTCCGTATGGGTCATGGGTCCGTTGGCGTGGCTCATGGAATCCTTTCTGGAAAATATATCGGTTTGGGTCCCCTGAATTCTTGAGGCTTTTGGGGCAAATTCTTCATGAAGCCGACGTGAATACTGCCATCGAAAGATTTCGTTCACTGACCAAATTGGTCATTTCGTAACATTTTTGAGCGTTGGATTCTTCTCTGAAAAGATTCCTGTGTTCACTGCAAGATTGTTGAGATGTAGCAGAATGAAACAACCGGAAGAGGGGTTACCGGACGTCCTGAAAAAAAGCAGAGGAAAAGGTCGGTAGCCCGAATTCCACATGCAGGATAATCATGAGGACCCGAAGGAAGCTTCGCCATACTCCCATTTTGATAAATTTTCGTGAATCGGTCACAACCGTCAAAGACAGCAGATGAGGAATTGTGTGTGTCAAGAGTTTCTCCCCAAAAGCCACATCCTCCAGGACCGGTTGATTGGGAAATCCTCCCAATTGAGCAAACAACCCCTGTCTCACAAATAACGCCTGGTCTCCATAGATAATATGGGAATGTGTGCATCGAAGGTTATCCAACCAGGAAATCATTCGTAATCGCCAGTCCTCTCCGGAAAATCGATGGCGAAATCCTCCCGCTTGACACGCAGAATCAGAAGCGAGCTGTTGCAACCGCCGGAATGCGTCGAAAGGGAGCCGGGTATCTGCATGGAGAAACATCAGCCAATCGTCCGCGGAGGCTTCTTGTTGAGTCGTGTATCGGGCGCCTGCATTCATTTGTGAGGCCCGTCCTTTGGGCGCCGTTAGCCAGGTGATACGTAAATCCTGCTTGAGGATCTCAGGGGTGCTATCGGTACTTCCGCCATCCACCACGATGACGTGGTAGTGGCCCGATTGTTGAAAAACGGACAGGAGGGTATGGGGTAAAGCCTGTTCTTCGTTGTAGGTGGGAATGATGACCCAGATCATTCAGCTCTCCAGCGAGTGGACTTCATCCGGACTCTTGAAGGCAAGGTTGGCAAAGCGATCGCTTCCGGGGATGTTCCTGTAACCATACGGGAAGCCCGCGTTGGAAGTCTTCCCAGTATTCCCTGGGATCTTCCTGGATGGAATGGAAGGAGTCCTGTGCCGAAAACAGCATGGACTTTCCCAGATCAAGATAAACGGGGGCCAGTTCACAAAGACGGTCAATGGATACCTCACCGTTAGCCACCATCCGATTCAATGCGCGAAGTCCGAAACCGTGATGGGCGTGTTCTTGTTGAATCAGGAGACGGCGCAGAGTCTGAAATGGGGCTTTTCGTTTCAAAAGTCCGGCTTCCAGTCGTTGTAAAATCGCTTCTCCTAATCCTTCTAAAATGAGCTGTTCAGCCAGGAGGGATTCTGCAAAATCCTGTCGTTCAATGGCTGCCATGAGAAGCCTGCGGTATTGGTTCATCTGTTCGGAAATGAGAGCGGATTGTGGAGCTCGAGGTGTCAGGCAACGGATGGCCCATTGGAAAATCAAGGCATGGCGTCCCTCCTGCCTGCCTTGTCCGGCGAGGAACGTTTGCATAGCTGGTTCCCGCGCCAGGGTGACCTGGGATTTGGCGCAATCGTGGGCTAATTGTTCACCCAGGACCATGAATTGGAGTAACTGCGCCAGATGAACATGTTCGCCGGGTTTTACCAGCATGGATACACTCGCTCCAGGATACTCGGTGTCGGCCACTCCCGGATGGGGAGGGGGCTCTGTTGAGATCCGTATCATCAGGATTTCGTGGTTCGTCCATGCACACAAACCGGATAACGTTTTTACCCACTGAGGATGTGGGAGTCAACCCAGGCTCAACTCACTCAAAAAAAGGCTTCCATTTCACCAGTCAGTCTCCGGACCCTATCGGGTGTTACAGACTTGAAACAAGATTTGATGGTAAATGTTGAGGGGTAAGTGGATAGAACGAGAGGGGGAATGGACCATCAGGAGTTTTATGAGTGCGGAAGGGGTGGGGCGCCATTCAGACTCCAGTCATATTCCAGAAATTCAATCGTGTATGGGGTTTGGCGCAAGTCGTTCGCCAAGTCCCGATCCGCCACGAATTGTGCCACATAGGTGAACAAGGAACCTGAATGCTGTATGAAATCTTCTGAAAACCAATCGAAGATTTTTGACAAATAGGCGATCTTGCGGACCCGATCGAACCGGTTACGGGCGGGGTCGTTGATAAACTGTCGGGCGCTTTCCGTGAGTTGTTCATCAAGGGCCTCGGGAGTATAGGCTTCCGATTGGAGTTTTGGACATGACCGCGAGGCGCAGACAATCGCAAAATGAATCCGGGGCTCCTTGAAATCTGGAATCAGGAGGTGCTGTTCCAAATCATACAGATTCAGCGATTCCCCTCCTACCACGTATTCCCTGCCAATAAAGAATGTATATCGTCCTGTGAGGGTTGCCGGAGAATATCCATCGATGATGCCATTGATGGCCAAGGCATTGTAGACGTTGACCCAAAAGGCCAGGCGATGATTGGGAGTCGGGAGTTGCTGTGGAGCGATATGGAGAAGAAGATTTAAGTAAGCCTTGAAGTTGGAATCCTCGGCCAATTTGGGATAGTCCACCAAGCCGTCTTTGACATGCATGGTCAGTGCCTGGTGAAAGGCTTCATGAGTAAAGGTGGCTAGAAAAAGAGGGTGAGAGGGAGAAAAGGTTTTGGGAACGGTGGAACATCCCGTGAGAAGGAAGAGGACGATGGTAAGAGTCATGAACTGGTACATGGGGCTGGAGGATTGTGTTGTCCATTCAATTCAGTTGGCATGGATGAGTTATAGCAGGAGGTTGAAAAATTCCGCCGTGCCTGCGCCCAGCTTCGGGAGGCAGGTCAGTGGTGTTCTCCTTGCTCGAACCCCTCCACACACGCACCTGTACGCCTCGGCGGCTTCGCATCGTGCGGCTTTCCCTTCGAAGGCCTCGGGGCAGGACTGGATGCGCTTCTTTGAACATCCTGCGTTGCACGTGATAAGCAGTGGACATTGCTGTTTCAATGGGCGTTTCTTGAAAATTTGAGTTTCTTTTAACACCCTGTTAGACCACCGAAACGATTACTTCTTGCATCCCGGATGCCCCATCGGGAAACGGCGGATGTTCTCGCATGGATTGTTGTTTGCCCGTTCCATCAGTGGCTCGAGCCAGAATACGGTGGTCACCAGGCCGTTGTGGTTTCCATGGATAACTCCACATCACCCAGGAATGCCGAGAAAGCGGTGGTGCCAGGATTGCGGCTGCCCAGGATTCACCTCCGTGGGTGCTGATGTCCATCTGATGAATGCCCCGTGATCCTGCAAAAGCAAAGCCCTGCATGGTGAACTATTTCCGGGCGGTCAGTGTGTCTCCGGTTTGCGGGTCCGTGATCCAGGTCTTGGTTTTGACGATGGCCTCATCCGACCAGTTTTTTCGCTGATAATACCCCTTGTAATCCATGGAAACCAGCTCAATTCCCGTGAGCCACTGGACATACTTCATGCCATAATGTCCAGGCACGATCATTCTGGCCGGAAATCCATGTCCCAAAGGGAGCGGCACGCCGTTCATGCGATAGGCAACCATGATGTCATTCATCGTGGCCCGCTCTATGGTAAGGCTATCGGAGTACCCATCGGCGGCATGAAAGACCACGTCTTTGGTTTGGGATGTGATCCCCGCCTTGTCCAGGAGCGATTTGAGCCGGACTCCCTGCCATTCTGCAGTTCCGATGGCTTCTCCCGCTACACCGTTGCCGACGCATTCCAGGGTGACAATGTCCATGATGGCTGGTTGGGCCAGCAGTTGCGGATAGGTGAGGGTGAACGGGGATTTTACCGTTCCTCGAATGGACAGGGCCCACTGTTCAGCTGGTACAAAGGGTGGAGTTCGGTAAGATGTGATATAAAATTCTTCGTTTGTGGTGATGGGACTGATGGTTCGTTTTGGAGAACTGACCAGTTGGCTCCACATGCCGCCCTTTGCCGATCCGATCGTCAAGAACAAGGGAGTGATGGCCAGGGTCCCCGCCATTCGAAGGAACCGGCGGCGAGATATTGAAGTCAGTCCAGGGTTTCTCATATTGGTGATACGGTCTTCCGGGGAGAGGAGGCGTTACAGGGAAGTGAGGGCCATGATCCTGTCTCACGATTGTGGCGGTTCTCCGGTTAAAGCGAAGGACTATATTAGGATCCTGATGAAGGTCTCCCGCGGCGTTTTTTCTATCCCGGCAGAGTGAAGGGTATTCAGGACTTGGCGGATGGCTTTGGGGAACGCATCTTATGCCTATTCCCGGATCCGGTCAGACCACGATCCCCATGCAAAGAGGGCATGGTCTGTGAGACAATCGCATGCGGGTCAATCCTAACCGTTCCTGGTTAAAGCTATCGGAGGAGCTGGCGATGAAGGGTTATCGAAAAAAGCGATCGAGTAAATCCGGTCTGCCGCCCGGAACACCGGTCCATATCGGCGAACAAAAGCTCGAGACCATGTCCCTGACGGCGCTGACCTATTCAGAGCACGCTCTCCAGGAAATTCAGACCGACCGCGTGGAAGAGGTCTTGTCACTGGCAACCAATCCAGCCAACAAATGGATCACGGTTCAGGGCATCCATCACATCGAAGGACTTCAGCAACTGTGTGCGGCATTTGGACTTCATCCTTTGGTGGTGGAAGATATCGTCAATACCGATCAGCGTCCCAAAATTGAAGACTATGAAGACTATCTGTTTATCGTCATGAAAACCGTGTTGTGGCATGACCATGTTCAATCGTTGATGGTGGAACAGATCAGCCTGATTGTGGGGGTGAATGTTGTGTTGTGTTTCCTGGAGGGAAAGGATGATCCTTTTGTCGACCTCCGGAAACGACTGCACAGTGAAAAAGGCCGCTTGAGAACCATGGGGTCTGATTATCTCGCCTATGCTCATATCGACACGATCGTCGACCAATACTTTCCTCTGTTGGAGAAATTAGGAGATGATATTGAACAGCTTGAAGAACGACTCATTACGCAGGCTGATCAAGAGGCGTTGAGAACGTTACATCAGTTTAAACGGGAGATGATCCTCCTTCGCAAAGCCATTTGGCCGCTTCGGGAGGTGCTCAGTCATATGGAGCGGGGAGAATCTACCCTGATTCAATCGTCCACGCATATTTACCTGCGGGATGTGTACGATCACACCATTCAGTTGATTGAGACGACGGAAACCTATCGCGATATGTTGGCGGGCATGATGGATATTTATCTCACCAGTTTAAGCAATAAACTGAATGAGACGATGAAAGTTCTGACCGTGATTGCCACGATTTTTATTCCATTGACGTTTATTGTGGGCATCTATGGAATGAACTTTACGTTTATGCCGGAATTGGAATGGCCGTGGGGATATCCGCTCGTGATGGGCGTGATGCTCATTCTCGCGATTGGCATGCTGTGGAGTTTTCGAAACAAGCATTGGATTTGACGGTTGAGACACGTTGCGTTACAAACGAACGGTTTGTGAAAACACATGAATCACGATCACGCCGGCGATGATCAATCCCATCCCGATGACGGCCGGCGTGTCGGGAATTTCCCGAAAGGCGACCGCGCCGACGAGCGCCAGGAGAATGATGCCGGCGCCTGACCAAATCGCGTAGGCGATGCCGATCGTCATGCTTCGCAACACCAGGCTTAAGAGATAAAACGCCGCGATATATCCAATGACTACTATCAGGCTTGGGCCTAGTCTGGTGAAACCCTCGGCTGTCTTCAGCGAACTGGTCGCAATCACTTCCGCCACAATAGCCAGGAACAAATACATATAGGTCATAGGGACAATCCTTTCCGTGCCTCTTCTCTCGCGAAGAGGCGTTTATGTTGGTCACCTGAACCATTGGGATGAGAGTGTTCCGGTGGGTTGGCCGCTTGATGATTAGCCCACGTTGAGCATCCGGATCTCCCTCTGTGGGAAGGGGATCTGAATGTGGTCGGTTCGGAATTCTTCCACAATGGCCTGATACAGCTCTGCCTGGGCTGGAACATAATTCGGAATCGCCACCCACGGCTTGACGGATATGTTGATAGACGAATCTCCCAAGAGGCTAATGCCAATCACTGGCGCCGGATCCTGTAATACGCGGGGATTGGCCGTCACAATTCGTCGAACTGAAGCCAGGGCTTGAGCGAGGTCGGTGGCATAGGCCACGCCGACGGTCAGGTCGAGTTGGCGGATCTTTCCATAGTTATGCAAGATCTCGCCAATGATTTTCCGGTTGGGAATGACCACGATGGAACGATCCAGATGAAGCAACTTGGTTGTGAAAATGTCGATCGCCTGAACTTCACCATGTTCTTCGAGGATATTGATGAATTCCCCAACCCGAAACGGTTTGGTGAAGATGATGCTCAGCCCGGCAAATAGGTTGAGGAACACTCCCTGTAAGGCCAGCCCGATGCCGACCCCGGCGACTCCGAGCCCGGCGATCAGAGGGAAAATCTGAATCCCGAATTGTTGAAGCATGACCAGCAGGGTGAAAAGAACAATGATGCCTTTGACTAACCGGACTAGGAGCAGTCGGACGGGGGTTTCCATCTCAATTTTGGCCAAGGAGCGATGGGTATATTGACCGGCCGATCTGGCCAGAAAGGCTCCAATCGCCAGAATCAGTAAGGCACTACCGGCTTGCAGTCCATACTGAATGACTAAATTCATGCTGATGTCCGTTCCAAACATGTCGGTTCCTCCCGGTGAAGGTGATTGCTCTTTGAAAAGGATGGATAGCGTAATGAAAAAGCCACAGGATCACTATAGCAGTCAGCCATGATTATTCAATCTAATGAGAAAAGTGGGAGAACAAGTCGGGTTTTCAGAAAAACGGGTTGCACAAAAAAGGGGATTGCGATAAAAAAGCTCTGGCGAGATACGTTGTGTATTGACGGTGGACAGGAGGGATGACATGAAACTATCCATGTATTTAATGCTGTCACTTGTCCCGGGACTTTTGGTCCTGCCTGGAATTGGCATGTCCATACATGCTCAAGCCTCGGCGGAGTCCCTTCCGTTCCAAGAGGGGTTGGGGGGGCATCATTATCCTATTTCCACAGATGTGGCCATGGCTCAGCGGTATTTCGATCAAGGGCTGATTTTGTCCTACGGCTTTAATCATGCCGAAGCCGCCCGATTCTTTCGTGAAGCGCAAAAGTTCGATCCGGCCTGCGCGATGTGTTATTGGGGTGAGGCCTTAGTGCTTGGTCCTAATATCAATGCGCCAATGGAGCCTTCCGTGGTTCCCCAGGCTTATGCGGCCGTGGAGAAGGCGTTAGCGCTGAGAGGGCAGGCCACCGAAAAAGAAGGGGCGCTGATTCAGGCGGTGGCAAAGCGCTATTCCAAAGAGGCACAGAAAGATCGGTCCTCACTGGATGTGGCTTATGCCGAGGCGATGCGGGGCGTAGCCACACAGTTTCCGGATGATCCGGTCATTGGCGCGTTATTGGCTGAAGCCCTGATGGATCTGCATCCCTGGGATTTTTGGAGCAAAGGGGGGGAAGCCAAACCCTGGACACCTGAAATTGTGTCGACGTTGGAAGCCGTCTTGGATAAGGCCTCCAATCATCCTCTGGCCAATCACCTCTACATCCATATGATGGAAGCCTCGCCGCATCCGGAGAAAGCTATCCCCAGCGCGGAACGCTTGCCTGCCCTTGTGCCTGGCTCCGGCCATCTCGTCCACATGCCCGCCCATATTTATATCAGGGTCGGGCGTTATCACGATGCCGCATTGGCTAACCAACGGGCCGTCAAGGTGGATGAGCACTATTTGAGTCATTCACATGAGGAAAGTATTTATACCGCGGCTTATGTCCCGCACAATTATCATTTCCTGTGGGCCGCCGCGATTAAAATCGGTCGCCAGCAGCTGGCGATGCAAGCGGCTCTGGATACAGCGGCTCAAGTCAAACCTGCAATGATGAGGGATGCTGCTTTTGGGGGCACCCTTCAACATTTTTGGTCTCTTCCCCTTTATACCAAAGCCTTATTTGGGAATTGGCCTGAGATTCTCGCGAAACCCGCGCCACCGGTGGATTTGAAGTATCCCACCGCTATCTGGCATTACGCCCGCGGGTTGGCATGTGTTCGTCAAGGGAAATTGGAGGCTGCCCAACAGGAATTGGCCCAACTCACCGAGATTGCCCGTGATCCTGCTGTGGCCAATCTGACCATTTTCGATTTGAATGCGGTCGTCGGAATTCTCAACATTGCGGAGGCTGTGCTGGCTGGAGAGATTGCTGCAGCCCAGGGGAATTACGAGACCGCGGTGCGTCAGTTGCAACTCGCTGTCCAACTTGAGGATGGATTGAATTATACGGAACCGAAGGATTGGTATCTCCCGTCCCGCCAGGTTTTGGGTGCTGTGCTTCTGGAAGCCGGGAAGCCCGTTGAGGCGGAACAGGCGTTTCGAGAAGATCTTCGGGATCACCCTCAAAGCGGGTGGTCGCTTTTTGGGTTGGAACAGAGTTTGCGGGCGCAGGGGAAAATGGATGAGGCCGAGAGCGTCCGGCAAGCGTTTCGACAGGTATGGAGTGACGCGGATGTGACCTTGACGACCGCCCGGTTTTAAGACATTGAGAGTGGGAATGGTGTTCTCATCGTCAGGAATTTTTGGCTTCTTCAGACAAGCGGCAGGCTTTCTCTGATCAGCAATCGTTCTTCTCAGTCTTTGCAGCCCCTTCCTCTTTCGGGCTCCATGGAATCGGGTGAGCATAATGGACCGCATCGTGTAAATCTGCCCCTTATTCATCGGAGCCTCATGCCGGCATAGAGGAATTCTGTTCCTATGTGCGGCCTCGCATTTCCCTCCTTGCAGTAGGGGAAGTCGGAACAGCCAAGTATCTCCCATATGATTCCGCAACTGCCCTCTGTGTAATTTCTGTGGAATTTTTTATCTTCCCCGCCCGTTTATTTAAGTTTCTCTTTCCACAATCCGACATAAGTTCAACATGACCTGCGTGGCCTGTGCACTGTTCATCCAAACTCTCTCAGTCGTTGGTCCCATGCGGGTTTGTGCGAGGCCTTTTCATGTAGAGAGACAACCTGATCCACGGAGTATTCGTTGAGTCGACGATCTATAGGAATTCCTTGTACGACTATGCCCAATGCCATCAATGGGGGCGGTCTGTCACGGCTACAAGAGATTGCCGACCGACGTACCATTCCCGGGGTGTTGTTGTTCTCGGGAACCGGAGAAGTGTTGTTTATGAATGCCGAAGCTGAAGTGTTAAGTCGCCAGATCATAGGAACCCGTAATGGTGCAGAGGTCCAGGATGTGCTGCCCGCCGAGGTCTTGGAGTTATGTGTATCTCTTCGGAGTTTGTTGGACAGTCAGGAGAATGGGATGCCCGAAGGACAGCACGAGTTGCGACGGGTGACCGGTGATTTGAAGTCGCCGGTGTTACTGCGTGGGTTTCCGTTAGCGGCCCATTCCGAGAAAGATGACGCGTGTATGCTCATCCTCATGGAAAAAATTGGGCGCGAACGTCGGCTGGTGCCCGATCAAGCCAAGGATCAGTACCGTTTAACGCATCGGGAAGTGGAAATTGTGAAATACATCAGTGAGGGCTGGACCAATAAAGAAATCGCCCGACATCTGGCTATTAGCGAACACACGGTTAAAGAGCATGTACGACATCTTCTGAAAAAAACGAAAACGACTACTCGTACGGGCATTCTCGCACAAATCTTTCAGGATACCTAGCTCACCGGGTTTTGGCGGTTGCCTCTTCTCTCTTTTCTCCTTTGGGTTCAGATCCGTCTGCTTTTCCTTTACAGGGCTTTTCATTTCATCTCTCCTTTTCCCTTGCTTGGAATGTAGTAAGAATCCGTTTTCGGTGTTCTCGCCGCTTGAAATGCTCATCCTACTCACCTGTATGATTTGCGTTCTTGCTTTGTGTGGCCTAGCCGGACGGACGTGTTTGAACATTTTTTCTTCTTCTTGCTGGGCCATGGTATCTATCAGGTAGAACCCGCATGGATAAAATATGTACTATGTCACAGGCCCTTGATTGTCATCGTCGGGCTGAGGATAATTCTCCGTTCCGTTGTTCGTGTATCTCTATACTACGTGGGGTTGACCATTTCTTCGTCTCCACTCACCGTGCACGATAGGCTCAATCTTGATGAACCCGGGCTTGTCCAGGCTCTTCAAGCCGGCGATGAACGGGTGTTCGCAGCTGTGATGGATTGGTATTCCGGTTCGTTATTGCGGTTAGCTCTGTCCTATGTGCCGAGCCGGGCTGTTGCCGAGGAAGTTGTCCAGGAAACCTGGATGGGGGTGTTTGAAGGCATTCATCGGTTTGAAAGCCGATCCTCTTTTAAAACCTGGCTCTTTCGGATTTTGACCAATCGAGCGAAAACACGAGGAATACGGGAAAGTCGGTATGAGCCGTTCGGGTTGAGTGCGTCTTCTACGGATGCTGATGAGGGACCCTCATTGGAAGATTCCCTGTTTGTGGCGGAAGGTTCCGGAGAGGGCCATTGGATAGACCCTCCTCAGGCCTGGGAACCGGATACGCCGGAACGGGTGTTGCTCTCGAAGGAATGCCGGGCGGCCATTGAACAAGCTATTGAAAGTCTGCCGGCCACCCAACGGCAGGTGATGACCTTGCGCGATATCGAGGGTGTTAGCTCCGAAGAAGTCTGTAATATCCTTGAGATAAGCGAGACTAACCAACGGGTGCTCTTACATCGGGCGCGCACCAAGGTCCGGCGAGAACTCGCTCCCTACGTTCAGGGGGACAAGAGGTAACGACAATGGATACGAATTTGAAATCTAAACTGATGAAATATATGGTTGGTAATTTTACCTGCCGGGAAATTGCCCGGCTCGTGACGGATTATCTGGACGGTTCGCTGACTCTTGGCGAGCGGGTTCGGTTCCAACTGCATTTGGGGCTGTGCTTTGCCTGCCGCAATTATTTGCGTCAAATGAAATACACGATTGCAACCCTGCGCCAATTGCCACCTGAGCCTGTCCCTCCTCATGTGAAGGAAGAACTTCTGAAACGGTTTCGGACCTGGAAACAGCGCCCTTCTCAATCTTCCGGGAAACCTGAAACTGATTAATCCACTGTGTTTTCGCCCAGTATGGGCTCCTTCTCACTTTCGACACAGTGTGGTAAACAAGGCTTGTGGTTTTCTGCCTTTCTTTCTTTTTTCGAATTCATCTGTATTGGCTGTAACAAAGGAGTGAACCATGGCTTTGAAAGTTTCGACTATGCTCCCGCTGGGGACGCCCTTGCCTCATTTTGAATTGCCGGATGTTCGAACACGTCAGGTGGTTTCCCCCGAACTTTTTGTCGGGAAAGACGCTCTTCTGGTGATGTTTATTTGCCGGCATTGTCCCTATGTGGTACATGTGCAGGAGGAATTGGCGAAACTCGGACGGGATTATCAAGGTAAAAATGTCGGGATGGTGGCAATTAGTAGTAATGACGTGAAGGGCTATCCTCAAGATTCACCCCCAAGACTGAAAGAGATGGCGGAGGAATTAGCGTTGGCCTTTCCCTATTGCTATGACGAATCCCAAGAGGTGGCAAAGGCCTTTACGGCGGCCTGCACTCCGGATTTCTTTTTGTTTAATAAGGAACGGAAACTGGTGTACCGTGGACAACTGGATGATAGCCGGCCGGGAAATGGGAAACCCGTCACCGGACGGGATTTGCGAACGGCCTTAGATGCTGTTCTAGACGGAAAACCTGTCTCAGGTGTGCAAAAACCCAGCGCGGGCTGCAATATTAAATGGAAGGCCGGGAATGAGCCGGGTAATTGGTAATCAATTTCTGAGAAGGAAACATTGATGAGTGTGGAGTGACGCGGGAAGATTTTCTTATTTCTGTTTCTTTAATATTTCTTTTCCTCCTTCCTTCTTACTCCCCACTCCCCACTCCATGCCATTCATTCCTTGCCTGCTTTTTTAAACACAATATCTCCAAAATAGGCGACGGCAGATTCTTTGGTGTTATCCGTGTCTGTCATGATCGCGACTCCTGAGATGTGTGGGGGATCTTCCCCGAACGCTTTTTTGTAATCTTCATAGATATTGCGTTCCTCAGTCACCCATTGATTCAATTTGGCGCTTCCGCTTTGCGTGACGAACATGTACACCCGTTCGGTATAGGGATTGGGGACCATGGTGCCGATGGGGCTTTTGCTTTCCCAAATATAATTGATGGCCCCAATCGGGGGGTATTGGCCATAGATCAATCTGATTGTTTCGAACTTCGCCTTTTCAAAAAATCCTACCTGACTACTCTCATATTTGAAGGTGATGTAGAGCCGCGCGGGATAGTCATCTCCTGATTTTTGAGTCACATCCCCTTTTTGAAAAATGGTTTCCACTTTCCATCGCCATTCAATAACGGGATACTCCTTCGGGTCGATCATCATTTCCCGTGTCATGCCGGAGGATGATTGATGACTGACGGCCCTGACCACTACCTGCTGCCCGTCTTTGACCAGGTCATATTGTGTATGTTCTTTGATTTTTTCAAAGGTCAGCGGTTTCCACCCTTGGGGAAATGGCCCTCCCGGTGTGGCGAGCGAGAAATTGCCGACAATAAGTTGGTCGGGGCTTTCCGCGATGACCGCGGTAGAATGAATCGGGCACAGAAGAAATCCGGCGAGGGTGAGAAGTCTGAAGACCCCGCGTCTGGGTGTTTGTGTCATGGCGTGCTCCAACGAATGAGCTATCGGGTCCAGGCAAAAAGTTTGCGGAGAAACTGTTTCTTTCCTTCCGTCAGTGTGGTTTTTCGCCAGGCATTTGCGGTTTTTTTGATGACTTCCGCCTGGGTCGGATAGGGGTGAATGGTGCTTGCGATGGTGTTGAGTCCCAGCCCTCCCTTCATGGCCAGGGTGAATTCACTGATCATATCGCCTGCATGGGAGGCCACGATGGTGGCGCCGAGAATGGTGTCGGTACCTTTTTTGACGTGAACCCGGGCAAACCCTTCATCCTCACCGTCTAGAATAGCACGATCTACTTCATTGAGATGAAAGGTGAAGGTATCGATCGGGATGCCCTGGGCTTCCGCCTCTTTTTCATACAGACCGACATGGGCAATTTCCGGCTGGGTGTAGGTACACCAGGGAATGACCAGACTGTCCGTGCTGGCATAGCCTAGGCCCAGAGGATGGGGAAAAAGGGCGTTTTGGATGACGATTTGTGCTTGGGCATCGGCGGTGTGCGTGAATTTGAAGGGAGAGCATATATCTCCTGCCGCAAAGATTTTGGGATTGCTGGTTTGCAGCCGGTGGTTAACTTTCACGCCGGTTTTATCGAACTCCACCCCCACGGCCTCTAACTCTAATCCCTCAATGTTCGGGCTGCGGCCGACTCCCACCAGAATTTCGTTTACCGGGATGTCATATTGCTTGCCATGGGAGTCAACCGAAAGGTGCTTGGCTCCGTTGGCCGGTTTAATTTTCAAGTCCTTCCCGCAACAAAGCAGTTGCACGCCGTCCCGAAGAAGAGATTGTTCCACAACTTCGGCAGCGTCGCGATCTTCATTGGGGAGAATGCCGTGCATGGCTTCCACTAAAAACACCTGGCTGCCGAATCGGGCGAATGATTGGGCCAACTCACAGCCGCTGGGACCCGCACCGATCACCCCCAGTCTGGGGGGGAGTTCTGTCAGGGAAAAGATGGTCTCGTTGGTGAGATAAGAAGTTTGGGCCAGTCCTGGAATCGGCGGAGCCGTGGCGCGGGCTCCCGTACATATAACGGCTTTAGCAAATTGGAGCGTCGTTCCATTCACATCGATGATGCTCGCGCCGGTGAACCGGCCGTTGCCAATAAACACGTCCACCCCCAGCTTGGTATAGCGATGAGCCGAGTCGACATGACTGATCTGGGCGCGGAGTCTTCGCATGCGGGCCATGGCTGCCCCGAAATCTCGTTTCACTTCACCGGGTATATGTAAGCCAAACTGTTCGGCCTCCCTGACTGCGGTCCAGGCCCTGGCGGCTCGTATGACTCCCTTGGAAGGCACGCATCCGACATTCAAGCAATCCCCGCCCATCAAGTGCCTTTCGATCAATGCGACTTTGGCCCCCAGCGCCGAAGCAATAGCGGCGGTGACCAATCCGGCCGTGCCGGCTCCAATGACGACCAGATTGTACCGTCCGGAGGGTGTAGGATTGCGCCATTGGGGCGGGTGCACATTATTGACTAACTCCTGATTGTATTGGTCCTGTGGAAGGATTAGAGCAGAAGGGTCTGGTGGTTGTGTCGTGTCCATGTGAGGCCTCTAATCGGGTAAAGGTTCAAGTCTCATAAGATTTCGAGATTCTAAGATGAGGAATGGTTCGATCCACTTTTAGTGTTCCTCCATTTCCGATATGCCACCGGCATGAGGGCTAACACGCCTAGGAGCGTAAAGGCGAGTAAGACGGGCGGGCTGGCAATTTCGCTCAAAGAATTGATGGTTCCCAATTGGCGGCCGGCAAAGGCAAAGACAAAGCTGCCGGGAATAATGCCGATGGAAGTCGCCAGGACATAGGTTCCGAGATTGACCCGGGTGAGGCCTGAGACCAGGTTCACGAGGAAAAATGGAAAGGCCGGAATGAGTCGAAGTGTCATGAGATAACTGAACGCATTTTTGGCAAATCCCTCTTGAATGGGCCCAAGGCGGTCCCCGAATTTTTGTTCCACCCAATCGCGGAGCAGATAGCGGGCGGCCAAAAAGGCGAGCGTGGCCCCGGCGGTGGCTCCCACGTTGACGAATAGGGTACCCATAAGGCTCCCAAATAAGAATCCCCCGGTTAACGTTAAGACGGCTCCCCCCGGAAGCGAGAAGGCTGTCTGGAGGATATAGACGAGAATAAACAAGGCAACGGCTATTTCATACTGTGAGGTGGTGTACTGTAATAAGGCGTCTCGATTAGCTTTTAATGCATCCAGCGACAGATATTGGCCAAGGTCAAAAAAGAAAAATACACCGATGCCCGCCAGCAGGACGCACCCTGTCAGAATCTTTCCCCTGAATGAGCTGGGTGAGTCGGTTGGGGTGTTGGCGGGATGGGACATGTCAGTCTTCATTATGTGTGTTTTCATTGAATTCTTCCAGTCATTTTATTGGCGGTGAGATAAAGTGAAAAAAGTTTAGAGAACTTTTTTATGTCGTGTGCAGAATGTATATCTTAGCTGATGAATTGTTGACCCGTTGCACTGGACCGTCTTGTTTGCTTTCCACCTGTAGTCCATGTTTCGTGTTTTTTGTTACGGGGAGAAAGGGGGGGGCGGGAATAATGGTTCCAGGCTAGTTTTGAGCCAGATCCAGTCCTCATCAATATGAGAAAGGGTCATTGGGAAATCCCGGACTTCCCAAATCCAGATGAATGTTTGTTCTAATTGATTATTGGTATGGGTCAATTTTCTGGTCTTGCTGATGTGGCTGACGGGGAATTTTTATGCTCCTGGTGAGGAATGGATATTCAGAAAGTCCCCATGATCCCTGCTCATGCACCCATGCCGGTTCCCTATGAAAATCCCCCTATGCCGTGTGAGTGGTGCGGGAGAACGTCGGAGTGACCTTGAGCATTTCTTGCCGGTTGTGCCATACCGGTTACGGGTTATCTTGAATGTACCCGGTTGTCCTAGACAGGCGGCAATTTTCCGGCAAGTTCCTCAGCGGGGTAAGTGAGAATTTCAGCAAGGGTGGGATGGTAATGAGGCATGCGGAGAAGATCGTGGACCGTGCCATGGAAATACATGATGGCAATCAGTTCATGGATGAGTTCCGAGGCTTCCGGCCCGACGATGTGAGCACCGAGAATCTCACCCGACTGAGGATGACAGAGTACTTTCACGTGTCCGTACGTTTCACCCAGGCAGAGAGACTTTCCATGGTCGTTAAAGGGGTAGGAAGCGACGAGATAGGGAAGGTGGCGGTGTCGACATTCCCGTTCGGACAACCCGACGCTGGCCACTTGGGGATCGGTAAAGACGACCTGGGTTTTGAGACGATCATGATAGTGTTTGGGAGGCTGATGCGGATGAACCGCGTTCCATCCGGCAATTTCGCCCTCTTCAATAGCAATATGGACGATTTCATGCAAGCCATTCACGTCTCCAACGGCAAAGATATGTGGTTGAGAGGTTCTCATCTCCTTGTTTACCAGGATTGCTTTCTTTTGAGTGGCCACCTTAGCTGCTTCCAAATTGAGCCGGTCGATATTCGGGCGGCGGCCTAGCGCCTGGAGGATCGTTGTGGCGGTGACTTGCCGAGGTTGGCATTGATGCAGGAAGTGAACGGTTTTCTGTCCGCCGGCAGTACTGATATGTTGGATTTGCGTGTTGGTGTAGACGTGCATGCCTTCTGCCTGGAAATGTGCTTCAACTGGCCGAACGAGATCTTCGTCTGCTTGCGAGAGGATGTGGGCGCTTCGTTGAAGCAGCGTCACCTCTATTCCGATGCGTGCAAAAAATTGCCCCAGTTCCAGTGCAACAGGTCCGCCGCCCAGGACAATCATAGATTCCGGGATGGTGTCAAGCTCTAACGCCTCATCGCTCGTGAGGTAGCCGGCCTCTTCTAATCCTGGAATGGCGATGCGCGAGACCACGGATCCTGTAGCGATGATATAGGCTTTTGCGGATAACCGGTGCGGTCCGGCTTGGATGATGGTGGGCGAAACGAAATGTGCGCGTTCCTGGTAGAGGGTAAATCGGGGATGTTGGAGTGCTTGAATTCGATCTTCAGCAAATTCCTTGATTAACCGATTTTTTCGGTCAATTATGGCGGCGAGGTTGACTTGGAGATTAGCTGAGTGTAGACCGAATTCCGGAGCTCGACGAATCAGGGCCGCGATATCGGATGAGCGGAGGATGGCTTTGGACGGCATGCACCCGCGTAAAATACAGAGTCCGCCCAACGGCCCCTGGTCGACAATGCCGACATTGGCGCCTTCCGCCTGTGCTGTGCGAGCTGCGGCATAGCCGGCCGATCCTCCTCCAATAATGATGACATCATGCGAACCGGTCATGCGGAACAATCGTCCTTTCTGTTCCCTGTAAAAGACAAGAGGTGTCGAATGCAAGATTTGATATTAAGCATGAAGAGATCCAACGAAGCCAAACGTCTGCCTTGGCGGTCTGTGCTCCTTGTGATGATGTGTTGGTTGGCCGTGAGTGGGTGTTTGCCCAAGACGGTTCCCCTGGCTTCCCTGCCGATGGATCATCCAAAGGCTGCGCACTTGAATCTGCAAGGGATTGATCGGTATCAAGCTGGGCAATGGGCGGAAGCCATCGAATTGTTTGACGCGGCATTGCTCATTGATCCTGACTTTGTGGAAGCCCATTTTAATGCGGCCCTGACGCTGCATCAACTGGAGCGGCATGAGGAAGCGACTGAGCATTTTCGACGGGCAGGAGAATTGGATCCCCGGAACAAGGCCATTGTGGACTCCGCGTTGTATCGGAATCATTTGGGACTGTCTGATACGCTAGAGCGCCATTTGAATGGGGGATATCGCTATCAGCGTTAATGGCTGATTGGTCAGTGGGGCAGTGCGAGAAGGTGCTCCTCTTTTGATTCATTTAAGCCAATGTCTTAGAGAGGGGCAGCAAGTTTCTGTCTAATCTCTTGGATTTTGGCGATGAGCACTTCCACCTGATAGGGTTTTTGGATAAAAGTCGCAATGCCCGAGTTGTGAAATCGTTTCATGGCTTCTTCTTCGGAATATCCGCTCGACAGGATCACCGGGACCGTGGGGTTCAGGCTTTGAATCCGATCAAAAAATTGTTGGCCATCCATATTCGGCATTGTGAGATCCAGGAGCACGGCCATGATGTCTTTCTGGTGTTGTTGGAAAACCTCAACTCCGACTTTGCCATCCGAGGCGACTAAGGTTTCCAATCCCATTTCTTGAAAGATCATCGAACACGCCATCCTGACGTCTTCTTCGTCATCGACTACTAGCACCACGGGTTTCCTCTGTAGGGAGGAGTGTTGTTCAGGAATCGAGAAGGTCGGCGCTTTCTTCGTCGAGAAATTCGGGGTGGTGGCGGGAAATATTAATGTGAATTCCGTGCCGACATCTGGTTGGCTCCGGACGGCAATCGTGGCGGTATGAGCCTGAGCGATTCCCAGAAGGGTTGCGAGTCCCAACCCCCGCCCAGGAAATTTTGTTGAAAAAAATGGATCGAAAATTTTCGGGATCATATCAGGGGCCATCCCGCAACCCGTGTCATGGATGGTCAATGCGACACCCCGGTCTGCCGGGAGATCTCCAATGACATACCAACTGTGGAAATTCTCTGTTGTGGGCTTCCATTCGGACGTACGAAGCGTGATGATCCCATCGTGTTCTCCACTGGCCTCCGATGCGTTCGTCACGATATTGATAATGATTTGGCGCAATTGTGCCTGATCTGCTCGAATCGGCGGAAGTGAGGGGGCGAGATCGTATTCGAATGTGAGTCGTTTGGAAATGGTCGCCCGGAGAAAAGGGGTCATGTCCTTGAGGAGCTTCGAGAGCTGGACGACTTGAAAATCCAATTTGGTCTGCCCGGCAAAGATCAACATTTGATTTGCCAATTCCCCGCCACGAAGGCCGGCTTTTTCAATGAAGGTCAAGTGCTCTCGTGCCGGAGCGTCTTGAGGAAGAGAGCGAAGGGCTAGGCCGGAGCGGGCCACAATGGTCATAAGGAGATTGTTGAAATCATGGGCGATGCCGCCAGCTAAGACACCCAGGCTTTCCAATTTTTGTGAGTATTGCCGTTCGATTTCATGACGGCGTCGTTCTTCTTCGGCTTTTCGCCGTTCTGTCACATCACGAAGAGAGGCCAAATACGCGGGCTCCTCCTCCCACTCAATTGGGACCACCCGCATTTCCACGGGAGTCGATCGTCCGTTTTCACTTAAGATTTCTATTTCGGTGGTACGGTTTTCCGTAACCGGGAACCCAAAGGGGGCTCCGAGTAGTTGTTCTGATGTACGTTGGAAGAGCTGCTCTGCTGCCGGATTGGTAAATCGGATGAGCCCATCTGTTCCGACAATGACTACGCCATCAATAATATGATGGATGAGAAGGCGAAAATGCTTTTTGTGATTTCCCAAGGCTTTCTCCTTGGTTTGAGGCTCAAAATTGGGCGGAATGAGATTTGCGACAACCCATCATTAACTCATTGGGGTTGGTACAGATGAAAAATGACAAGAGGACTTATTCAAGGATTCTTGTTGATTGGCCTCCATGGGAACAGGCTATTGGTCTGTGCCTTCCTGTCATGTGACGGTTCTTCGTAGGGGAGTCAACATCTGATTCTTTGAGGGTCCCTAAAGGGCGGTGTAATGTATTCGATCGTTCATCAAGAGTTGTGGATCAACGGGGCGATGGCTGACAGGAGAAAATTACAATAGATAGATAGATAGATGGATGATCATACGACGGCCGCGAAAACATTGCAAGAATTTCCCATAGGAAACAATAGGAAAGGGTTGACGATAGCTGTTGAATATCCTGGCAATCTGAGCTAAAACTCACCGAGGAAAGGAGGGCAACGCAACCAGGGTGGGTACCTCATGTTTAGGCAAACGCCGCTTCAAATTTTTTTTGGGTATGCACCATGTGCAGGGCGCTCTCATTGGCCGGGAGTGGCGGGGCGATAAAATACCCTTGCATGGCATCGCATCCATGTTCTTCCAAAAAATCCGCTTGTTCTTGTGTTTCTACCCCTTCGGCGATGACTTGTAGCCCCAGGGCTTTGCCTAAAGAAATGACGGCATCGACTATAGCCGCATCGTTGGCATTGTGTGGCAGATGTTGAATGAGGCTTTGGTCGAGTTTGATGCCGTCCACCGGAAATGACTTCAGATACCGAAGTGAGGCATAACCCGCTCCAAAATCATCAATGTAGAGATGGACGCCCATATTTTTGATTTCGCGGAGCGTCTGGAGAGTTTCTTCCGTTTCATGAATCAGAAATGTCTCTGTGAGTTCCAGTTTGAGGTTTTTCGGATCCAGGTGTGAGCTTTGGAGAATATCTTGGATTAAGGCAGGTAAATTGCCATGATGGATCTGCCGGGCCGAAAGATTAACTGCGACCCGTGGAGCCGGGAACCCTTGCTTCTCCCAATATTTGGCTTGTTTGCTGGCTGCTCGCAGCACCCATTCTCCGATAGGAATAATCATGCCATTTTCTTCAGCTTGGGGAATGAAATGGTTAGGACCGACAAGCCCTTGGTACGGGTGATGCCAACGCAATAATGCCTCCATGCCGATCACTTGTTTCGTGCCAAAGTCAAATTGTGGCTGATAGTGAAGGAGGAATTCTTGTTTGGCCAAGGCTCGACGGAGTTCGACTTCGAGGGTCGAGCCGTCGAGTCCAGCGGTCTTCATGCCGGCCGTGTAAAATTGATAATTATTTCCGCCTTGCGCCTTGGCCCGGTACATAGCGGCGTCAGCATGGGATAAGAGCTCCTGGGGGTTGGCGCTATCCCAGGGATAGATGGTGATCCCGAGGCTTCCGGTCACATGGAGTTGGTGTTGGTTGACGATGACAGGTTGAGCCAGAAGATGAAGTATGCGGTGAGCGACAGAGGCAACATCTTCGACGGAAATAATTTGTTCCAGGAGGACCGCAAATTCGTCTCCCCCTAATCGGACTCCCGTATCAATTTCTCTGATACATTTTTTGATTCTTGTGGCCACGGTTTTGAGTAAGGAATCCCCGCAATCATGGCCGAGAGAGTCGTTGATCTCTTTGAAATGATCGAGGTCCAAAAACATCAACGCCATTGCCGTGTCGTTTCGATTACATCGAGCCACGGCGCAATTTAAGCGTTCATAAAAAAGGCCACGATTAGCTAGCCCGGTCAGATGGTCATAATGAGCCAGTTGAGGAATGCGTTGGGTTGCCCGATGGCGTTCTATGGCGTATCGAACAGCTCTGCAAAGAGTAGAACTGCTGGTCTGGCCTTTGATTAAGTAGTCCTGGGCTCCACTTTTCACTGCTTGAATTGCCCGGTCTTCGTCTTCAACCCCACTCAGAATCAGAATCGGCGCTCCAGGACAATATTGGATGAACTGCGGAATTGATTCAAAGGATTTGCCGTCCGGTAAGTGCAAATCCAGAATAATAGCCTGAAACGGGTGTTTTTGGACGAGGTCTAGAGCGCCGCTGACGGAAGGACTGTGCTCCAAGGTAAATTGGTTTTGGAGCCCCTCCTTCAGCATATTTTTAATAACCAAAGCCTCTTTTTGATCATCTTCCACCAACAGAAGCGTAATCATGGGTGAATCTTTCCCCCTGCCTGCATGTGGGACTACAGGGCCTTATTGGTTATTTGTGGAGTTCCGTCATTTGTCATCTTGTCGGATGTTTTGGCGTATTCTTGAGAATTCCTGTTACATTTTGTCTCAGAAACCTTTGGAAAACCTCTTCATATTGAGGCCGTAAAAGTTTTGTAATAATTTAAAAAATGCAATAAAATCGACATATTCATTAGGTTTTTACTCGTATTGAATTTAATTATATTATTAGGAAATTTAACTTTACTTTATATGCAGAAATTTAGTATATTTCTATCAAAGTACGCGTTTTTGCAGTATCTTCGATTTTCTCAAGCAATAGGTCTTTTTTCTGGTTTCGCCTCGAAAGCGGATGACGTATTCTCTTTACAACGGAGGCGAATCTCTCTTGATCCGTATTTCAGGTAGTTTTTCCCAAAACAGTTCCTGTAAGGGTTAAATAAGTGAGCTAGGGGTTTCTCTGTTGTGAGGGAAATCATCGTATTGATGTGAAAAGTGCTATGATATGATTGGTATAGCTATTAATTTTTAAGGAGCCACGTATGGGGAAGACAGCGTCATTGCCAGAGGTGATACAGCGATTAATTGAGATTGGGAAGCCCAAGGGGCATGTGACTATTAAGGACTTGACTCATATTCTCCCAGCCGATCAGATCACCTCTGACCAATTGCATACGATTTTGAGTGAGTTGCACGAGGTCAATCTTCAGGTGATTGATCCCTCAAAGCGAACGGCCTTGCAGTTGGCTTCTCTCAAGAAAAGTGCGGGGCAAGAGGATTCTGATGATTCAGAAGAGGAAACGGATTCTTCCTTGGATATTGATTTAACCCCTGGAGAACCCACTCGTATCGATGACCCGGTTCGGTTGTATTTGAAAGAAATGGGGCGGGTGCCGCTCCTCACTCGTGAAGGTGAAATTGAACTTGCAAAGCACATTGAGGAAGGCAAGCGTGAACTGGCTTGTGCTGTCTATGGTATGCCGGTGAATATCCAGTACCTCGAATCACTTCATGACCAATTAAAACAAGAGGAGATTCGTGTTCGGGATATCGTGCTTTTGCAGGAAACATTGGAGGAAGAGGAAGTTGAAGAAGAGGCTGTTGCCAGTGAACAGGAGGATGAAGAGCTTCGGCTCCGTACCCTAGAGAGTTTGGCAACCGTTCGAAAGCTTGGGCGAAGTCTGCTCTCTCTCTATTCTCAGAATCGAGAAGGGCAAACGACTAAAAATACGAAGACACAACTTGAGAAGCGTCGAGTGAGTATTATCGATCAATTCGTGGATCAAATCGAGGCCCTCAATCTGCATCAGCGTGTCAAGGATCAAATGTTAAAACGAGTCAAAGAGGTAGGTCAGGAGATTCGGTCGATTGAAATGATCACCGCTCGTAATATGAAAAAGCTTGGGTTTGTTGGACAGGAAGGCATGCAAGTTATTGGGAAAAAATCCCGAGTGACCTCTAAGGGAAGCTCACTCAAACGTAAACATCAAGTGACTCCGGAAGAAATCGAACGGTTAAAAGAGGAGATTGAGACGGGTAAATCTACCATTCAACGCATCCAAGATGGTGTGCTGTTTATGCCGATGGATGAATTTACCGCTGCCCTGACTATCCTGGAGACCGCCGAGGACAAGGTAAAACGAGGGAAAGCCCAGTTGATCGAGGCCAATTTACGGTTAGTGGTCAGTATTGCGCGAAAATATACGAATCGGGGTTTGCAATTCATTGACTTGATCCAAGAGGGAAATATCGGGTTGATGCGGGCCGTAGACAAATTTGAGTATCAACGTGGATATAAATTTAGCACCTATGCCACATGGTGGATTCGGCAAGGCGTGACTCGTGCTATTGCGGATCAAGCCCGTACCATCAGAATTCCCGTGCACATGATTGAGGCCAATACCAAATTAGCTCGGACTGCGAGGCAATTGGTGCAACAATTAGGTCGCGAACCGACCCCTGAAGAAATCGCCGAACGGATGGGGTTAACCCCTGAAAAAGTCAGAATGATGCTGGATATTTCCAAGGGTACGATTTCTCTTGAAACGCCTATCGGAGAAAAAGAGGATAGCCAGTTAGGGGACTTGATTGAAGATAAAAATGCGGTCTCTCCCATGGATGCTGCAAACCGGTATGACCTGCAACGTCAGATTGCCAATGCCTTAGGAGTGCTGACTCCCCGCGAAGAGACGGTGATCCGGAAGCGATTCGGGATCGGCGATAGCACAGATCATACGCTCGAAGAAATTGGTCAAGATTTTGATGTGACCCGGGAGCGGATTCGTCAGATTGAAGCCAAAGCCTTAAAGAAACTTCGTCATCCAAGTTGTAGCCACAAACTTCGGAGTTTGGTGGATCATCTCTAAACTGAAGCAATTAAAGGGTGGGATGGTCAAAGCCCCGTCATGCAAATGACGGGGCTTTTTTTTGCCGTATCCTTGTTACTTTAAGACATGGATGCTCTGCCCTGCATTCTTTACGACATGTCCCTCTCACTCTTCATTTCCCCTTCTCGGTTCAGGTATTGAGATGGTAAGATTTCCCTAATATGCGTATTTTAGTTGTGGAAGATGAACCGAAAGTTGCGTCCTTCATCCGGCGAGCGTTGGAAGAGGAAAGTTATGCCGTGGATGTCTGTGCCGATGGGCCGGGAGGGTTGGATTGGGCCCAAACGGTGAATTATGACTTGATTATTTTAGATTTAATGTTGCCAGGATTGCCGGGAGTTGAAGTGCTCAAACGCGCCCGCGTTGCGGGTGTCAAAACCCCAGTCCTTGTTTTAACGGCACGTTCCGAGGTGGATCAACGGGTTAAGGGCTTGGATGCTGGAGCGGATGATTATTTAACGAAACCCTTTGCGATTGAAGAATTGCTTGCCAGAGCTCGAGCACTCCTTCGTCGGGCCGGCGGCGTACCAACCGGAATTCTCCAGGTGGATGATGTGGTGTTAAATCCTGTTACGCGTGAAGTGACTCGTGGGGGGCAACGCCTCGAATTTACGACCAAAGAATACGCTCTCTTGGAATATTTAATGCGAAATGCCGGTCGGGTCTTGACGCGCTCAATGATTACCGAGCATGTGTGGGATCTGGATTTTGACACGTTTACCAATGTGATTGATGTGTATATCAGTTACTTGCGAAACAAAATTGATAAAGGACGTGAACGAAGTCTGATTCACACTGTTCGAGGAAGCGGGTATATGATGAGGTCTGACGGGTGAAGGCCACTTCGATCCGGGTTCGATTAACCCTGTGGTATGGATCCGCGTTGGCTCTCATTCTCGTGCTCTTTGCTGTGGCATTGTATTTGGTCATGTCCCGTGCCCTTCGGGAGCAGGTGGATGCGTCATTGGAAGAGGCCGCAGCCGTGGCGATCCGAACGTTGGGAGAACATCGGTTTGGACCATTTTTGATTTTCGAGGATTTATCACAGGATTTTCCTGAAATAGCTCTGCTGGATAAGTTCTTTCAAATTTTTGGTCCGGCAGGACAGGTAACCATTCAGTCGGCCAATATTCAAAGCCGGGAGATTCCATTAAGTCAAACGTCGTTTCGTGCATCCCTTGATGGGAAATCCACGTTTGAATCCGTGCAATTTGAAAAAGGCGTTCCTCTCCGATTGCTATCGGTTCCTATTCGTCACGGAGACCAACTGGTGAATATTTTAAGGGTAGGGACTTCCCTGCAACCGACTGAACGAATGTTGCATCGGTTATTAGCGGGACTCTATATCGCGTCTCCCGTGGCCTTGCTCGTGTCATTGGTGGGGGGCTGGTTTTTGGCTGGGAGGGCACTCCGTCCGGTACATGCGATTACTCAAGCTGCGCAACGTATTGCGGCCGGGGATTGGACCCAACGGATACGAACCCCGCATTCTAACGATGAAATTGGACAATTGGCATCGACCTTTAATGACATGATTGGACGGTTGGAAGTATCTTTCCGGCAAATTCGCCAGTTTAGTGCCGATGCTTCTCATGAACTTCGGACTCCCTTGACCATCACAAAAGGTGAAACCGAGTTGGCGTTACGGCGACCTCGACAAACGGAGGATTATCGGGTTGTGCTGGAGAGCAATTTGGAAGAGATCGACCGAATGAGCCGGATTGTGGATGAACTCTTGTTTTTATCACGAGCGGATCTTGGTGAGATTAAGTTCAAAATGTTTCCAGTCCAGTTGGATGATTTGGTTGGAGAGATTCAGCAACAGGCTTTGGTGTTGGGCAAAGAGCGCAACATCCACACGGTTCTCGAAGCCATCGAGCCCGTGGTAGTCCAGGGAGATGATCTGCGGTTACGGGAATTATTATTAAATCTGGTCGATAATGCCGTGAAATACTCTCAAGAAGGACAGACGGTAGAGATTTCTTTAGTTGTTGCCGGAAACCGGGGTAAATTGGTGGTTCGAGATCACGGTATTGGCATTGCTCCCGAGGATCAAGGCAGAATTTTTGATCGGTTTTACCGCACAGATGAGGCGCGCGCGCATGCGGCTAAGGGGACTGGATTGGGTCTGGCGATTTGTAAGTGGATTGTCGAAGTTCATCACGGGACGATTGAGGTGCAGAGTGCGGTTCATGGTGGTTCCTGCTTCACGGTTTTTCTTCCTTTGCTTCCCTCCGCAACGAGAGTTTAGGGGTTTTTCCGCTTCTCGTTCTATTAAAAAAAATTAATTTTCCCCTAATTTCCCTTTCATGTCGGGGTGGTACAAATATACCTGTACCGGCCGAACAAGGAGGATACTCACCGTGCCAAGACTTTCGACCAGAATTCACAAAAAGGGTGATTGCCGGATCCGCTAATTTGTCCGAGAGTGAATAGATTCCCATTCCAAGGAATGGGGCCTTCCTGATTCTTGTTGCGTTGGTAAGATAACCTGATGGTTTGGCCAAGTCTAGGTGCCTCTAACCCTTGATTGTCAAGAAAGGGGAATTTTTATGACCACACTTCAAGCTGTTCCACTGTTCAACGAAACGCAGGAAGATCACGCGCGGAAATTACACGAGGACCGGCCTATAAAACGGGCTCCTCGATTGTCTCGATATTCCAAAAAGTGGGCAGATCTGGATACGGAACAGGAAGAGCGCTCCAAGAACTTTGGTGAGCCAGGAGCGGCGAATTTAGAATCAATGTATTTTCGTGGATTTCGTTCGCGCCCGCTTCTGAATGCTCAGGAAGAGTTGGAGTTGGCCACTCGACTATATCAAGGAACGGCAAGTCTCCGTTCGCTCTTGCAACAGGCTCTTCAACTCACCAAGGGACTGAAAGGCCACGAAGAGGTTGAACTGATTCAGGAGGAATTGAAGCATTTCTTGGAGTTAAATGGCTATTCAGCCCCTGTTGTTGAAGAGATTCTTAGTTGTCTATCCCATTTGCAATCTTTCTCAGCTGCACGTGGCAAAGCAGGACGGAGGGTCAGTCTGCAGTATGCGGAGATCCGCCGTGCTGTTCTTGAAGTCCGAGTCGATATTGAAGAACCGAAAGATGTCTTGGTGCAACGGAATCTTCGTCTTGTGGTGGATGTCGCCAAGCGGTACTTAGGTCGGGGCATGAATTTTTTAGATCTCGTACAAGAAGGCAATATCGGTCTCATGAAAGCGGCCGAACGCTTTGATTATACGCGTGGGTTTAAATTTAGCACGTATGCCACGTGGTGGATTCGCCAAGGCATTACACGAGCGGTTGCGGATCAAAGCCGGACTATACGAGTGCCGGTTCATACGAATGAGGCTTCCACAAAAATAGCGAAAACCGCTCAGCGCCTTGCGCAACAATTGGATCGAGAACCCACTTTTGAGGAAATTGGACAAGAATTGGAGATGACCAGCGATAGGGTGAAGGAAACCATTGAAGCGTTTCAGGAACCGATATCGTTAGATGCTCCATCAATTGATGGAGAAACTGAATTAGGGGAGTTGATTCCTGACTTGGCTTGCCAATCCCCGGACGAAGAAGTGTCTCGTAAATCAAATGTGCAATGGTTGAATCAGATTTTTCAGATATTGACCCCTCGGGAGCAGCAAGTCATTCGTTTACGCTTTGGCATTGGTGCGGATGAACCCTGCACCCTGGAGCAAGTGGGACGTTCCATGTCGGTGACACGTGAACGGATTCGTCAAATTGAGGTAGTAGCATTGAAAAAGCTCAAAGAATCTCATGTCAAGGCCATGCTGGCCGAAATTCAGTGAAGTGATGTTGTTGCGAAATTCGAATTTTAATTATAAAGGATAGAGTAAAATGTAAGAATGTTGGTTGTTTTCGCGCCGGGGTGGAATATTTGAAAAAGCAGGAGCCTTGCGATTCCTGCTTTTTCTTTTTTTAGGAGTGGCCACCATGTTGGCGGTGCGGATGGATTTGGGGTATTTTAATTTGACTTTCGGGAAATTGTTTATAGGTTTAGTCAGTGAGTGGCTATATTTCTTAGGCCTGTTGAGCGGATATTCGTGAATACACGAATATTGATTGATGGTGGCCTGTTGGTCATTGCGTCATCTTGTCACGATATTCATTGCAGAATGCTAGGGTCGGATCGGGGACTCGTTGGCATCTTCTATTCGATACGGAAGGTGGAACTCGAAGGCAGGTCACTCATAATAAGGCGACTGGACGGTGCAAGCCAAATTTCTTTTGACGGTCACAAGAGGGAATATGAACGGTCTCCTCGTTGAACGGGTTCTGGCATGGCTATTGTGATCAATCAAGATCTCTCGATCCCTGATGCTGAAGTGCGATTTTCGGCTGCCCGAAGTGGAGGTCCAGGAGGACAACATGTCAACAAGGTGAATAGTCGGGTCATTTTGGAGTTTGATGTGATGCATACTTCCGTGCTCAGCCCGTATCAAAAACGAAAAATTTTCGAAATGGTCGGCCATCGTATGAATCAACAAGGGATATTGAGGCTGCAAGCCCAACGACATCGAACCCAATCCGCGAATCGGGCCGATTTATTAGAGAGATTTATCGAGATTTTCCGAGATGCGTTGCGCCCTGTTAAAAGCCGGGTTGCGACTCGAGTTCCTCGTTCGGTTCGTGAGAAACGTTTGGAGGAGAAAAAGTTGCGTACTCAGGTTAAGCGGGTCCGTCAAACTCCTAAAAATCTCGATGACGCGTAACTATCGGTAATATGTAAGGTAAGGAAATTTCATGACGACCCATTCCCCTCATTCCGGTCCTTTGCTTCCCAGTCCACCCCGTGCCAAGCAGGTTCCACACCGTTTGGAACGCCACGGCCATATTCGAATCGATGAGTATTATTGGCTGAAAGATCGGGACAACCCGGAGGTGTTGGCATATTTACAGGCCGAAAATGAGTATGCCGCTGCGTTGAGAAGCCATGCCCGTGATTTGGAGCGGACGTTGTTTGAAGAGATCAAGGGCCGTATTCAGCAAACCGATTTATCTGTTCCGTATAAGCTGGGAGATTATTTGTATTACACCCGGTTTGAAGAGGGAAAGGAGTATGTCCTGTACTGCCGGAAAAAAGGATCATTAACCAGTCCCGAAGAAGTCATGGTGGATGGTAATGTGTTGGCTCAGGGTTATGATTATTTTTCGATGGGTACTTGGAAGATAAGTTCTGGACAGGACATTCTAGCTTATGCCATTGATACGCAAGGCCGACGTATTTATTCCATTGGTTTTAAAAATTTGACGACCGGTGAGACGGTTAGTGACTTCATTCCGTCCGTGACCGGGAATATGGAATGGGGGAATGACAACCGTACCCTCTTGTATGCCAGGCAAGATCCTGAAACGTTACGCCCGTTTCAGATCTTTCGTCACACGCTAGGGACAGAACCTCAGCTGGATACATTGGTGTATGAAGAATCGGACGACACCTTTTCAGTCTATGTTGGCAAAACAAAATCCAAGCGGTATCTATTGCTTGGATCGCATCAAACCATAACCAGCGAGTGCCGGTATTTAAATGCGGATACCCCGGAAGGAGAGTTTCAGTTATTTCAGGCACGGGAACGGGGACATGAATATGACGTGGACCACCTCGGCGATCATTTTTGGATACGAACCAATGATCAAGCCAAAAATTTTCGCTTAATGAAGACGTCTCTGAATTCGACGCACAAAAACCAGTGGCTGGAAGTCATTCCTCATCGCCCGGATGTGTTCTTTGAAGGATTTGAACTTTTCCGGAATTACCTCGTGGCGGAAGAACGAAAGCAAGGACTCATTCATCTTCGAATGCTCCCCAACCAAGATGGTCCTGAACACGAATTGGATTTTGGAGAGCCGGCCTACCTGGTGGTCTTGGGCGATAATTGTGAAGTAGACACCCCCTATCTCCGGTTTGGGTATACCTCCATGACCACTCCCATGACGATCTATGATTATCATATGGAAACTCGTGAGAAAATTCTTCTGAAACAAGAGAAGGTCCTCGGTGGTTTTCAAATTAGTCACTACCAGACTGAGCGCCTCTTGGCTCCCGCTTCAGATGGCAATTCTATTCCTATTTCCCTGGTCTACCGAAAGGGGTTTGCCCGGAATGGTACGCATCCCCTGTTGCTGTATGGCTATGGTTCCTATGGGGCAAGCATGGATGCGAGTTTTAGCTCCCCTCGTCTCAGCTTGCTGGATCGTGGGTTCGTCTATGCATTAGCCCATATTCGGGGTGGGGAAGAATTGGGCCGGCAATGGTATGAAGATGGCAAGCTATTACAAAAGAAAAATACATTTACCGATTTTATTGCCTGTGCGGAATTTCTTATTCAGCAAGGGTACGCGGTTCCTCAGCAATTATTCGCCATGGGCGGAAGCGCTGGCGGCTTGTTAATGGGCGTGATCATGAATATGCGACCGGATTTGTTTCATGGTGTGGTGGCGCAGGTCCCTTTTGTGGATGTGGTGACCACCATGTTAGATCCCAATATTCCACTCACCACCGGAGAGTATGATGAATGGGGTGATCCCAACCAACAGCAGTTTTATGACTATTTGCTCTCCTATTCCCCCTACGACAACCTTGAACCAAAACCCTACCCCCATCTCTTGGTAACTTCGGGGCTTCACGACTCACAAGTGCAGTTTTGGGAACCGACGAAATGGGTTGCTAAATTGCGTGCTCTGAAGACGGACAATCAACGTCTTCTTCTTAGAACTAATATGGATGCAGGGCATAGTGGAGCCTCCGGCCGTTTTAAACAATATGAGGAAACGGCGATGATCTATGCCTTTTTATTGGATCTTACTGGTTTCGTTGAAAGTTGAGGGCATTCCCTGCCCTGTTGAATCGCATTTCGGCCTTCTTCTTTTTATTTTCGAATGTATCTATTCAATGGTTCTTACAAGTTTTGAGAATAGATCGCTACGCGCATAAATATTTGCGTCTCGGTACGGCGATGGTGGTCGTTCAGTGTCGTCCTGTTTGGTTTTTATGGGGAATGCGATTATTGATTCGTATGTGGGCAACGATGACTGGTTCCGTGAAGTCGCAGGCTGATAAGACGAAGATCATATCCGAGGCCTTCCCTTGGCGGATGGAAACTTTCTGCAAGTGACGTCTGCATGTCCGTTTAGGCGACCACGGATTTTTGACTGAGGTGGAGAAATGACCGATGGCAGGCCCTTGTCAGATCGAGGAAGATTCTCTACATTCCCATGCATGTCGTCCCGACAATTCCGGGCAAAGGTTCTCAGAATTCGGCATCTGACTACAGATGTTCGAGAATTGACTTTGGAGTTGGTCGACCCTCCTACGCTGGCTTTTCTGCCAGGACAGTCGATTGCCGTGACAATCCCTAATGGAGGCTTCGGCCCATCGTCCCTAAGATATTATTCGCTTGCCTCACTTCCCAGTTCCTCTCATCATCCGGTGTTACTGCTCAATGCTGGAGATCACGGAAAAGGGGCAGCGTTTTTGTTGAAGCACTCGGTTGGAGAGGAACTTCATTTTTCAGGGCCATTTGGGTCGTTTCACCTTCAACATGATCCAGAGCGGGAGTTGCTGTTTGTTGGAACGGGAACCGGCATTGCGCCTTTATGGTCTATGATAGCCAGCCTCTTGGAACACTCCTGTTCCCAACCCATGACATTGTTATGGGGTCTTCGAAGTGAACCCGATATCTACTATTTAAAAGAGTTACAGTGGTGGGCCGATCGCCACTCGAATTTTTCCTTTATCCTCACACTGTCTCAACCGGGGCAAAATTGGAGAGGAAAGACGGGACGGGTCACGCACCTCCTACAGGAGTTTCCCCAAGTTGATCATCTGGCTGCCTATGTGTGTGGCAATCGAAAAATGGTTGCGGAAGTTTCCGACCTTCTTCGCCACAAAGGTGCCTGCCCCATCTATCGCGAGCGGCATGACGAAGATTTATAGTTCTTGAATTCTGGATTCGTAGATTTTCAACTTCAGGTTCCTCTTTGAGCTTGTGGGTGTTTCGTGTAAAAGTTTCCTGTATTGCTATGATACACTGCTTGGAGAATGTCCGCGGAATGCCTGATGTGAGATTTTTTGTTTCCAACACGATGGCTTTTTCTCTGCTTAGAGTGCGTCAGGCTTCGGGACTGTTCTCCCGTATGCGCACCGCTTCACAAATTTATTCCCGCTTATATTGTTCCAGGCCTTGCCGTTAGTGCGGGAATGGTTGGCGAGGTATTCAGCGTGAGAGATCAGATGAATGTCAAAGCACATGCCACTGAGCAACCCGTTGAAATCAATGAGTTGACGACCGATCTCGGCATCTATCTTCATATTCCTTTTTGCTTTAAACGGTGCCATTTTTGTGCATTTTACCTGGTGATGTATGAAGAACAACGGGTTGACCAATTTCTTCATGCCCTTGAACAGGAAATGGCGCTTTATGCCATGCAAGTGGACATGAGTCGGCGAACTGTGTCTACCGTGTATATTGGGGGTGGGACTCCCACCGCCTTGTTACCTGGGCAGTTTTCAAAAATTCTTGCGGTTATGACTTCGAGGTTCTCCCTATCGGAAAAATGTGAAATCACGGTCGAAGCGACCCCTGAATCTCTAACGGCCAAGTATGCGGATATCCTTCAGCAAGCGGGGGTGACTCGTTTGAGTGTAGGGATTCAATCATTCGACCAACAAGAACGGACGCGGTTGGGGCTCTCCGGGACCGTCGCGGAAGCCATGTCGGGCGTTCAAATAGCGAAACAGGCTGGGTTCTCCAATATTAATGTCGACCTCATATACGGGATTCCCGGCCAATCATTTCAGTCATGGGAAAGGACTCTTACTCAAGCGCTGGAACTGAAGCCCTCACATCTCTCCTGTTATGCGCTTTCACTCGAAGAAGGGACCCGTTTCCATACGGAATTTCGGCGGGGGACATTTGAACTTATGGACCCGGATGATGAGGCGTGTTTCCAGCATCGAGCTGAAGCCCAATTGGAAACGGCCGGGTTTCATCGATATGAAATTTCAAATTGGGCGAAACCGGGTCGCGCCTGTCAGCATAATCTTCGATATTGGCGGGGCTTGGAGTATCTGGGGTTGGGCCCAAGCGCTCAATCGTATTTGTCAGAGAGCCGCTTTGGAAATGTGTCCAGTGTCGATCAGTATTCAAAGCAACTGGAAGCCGGAAAGTTGCCGATTGCGGAAAGAGAGCGTCTGCCCAGGCTTCAGCAAGAAAAAGAGCGAATCGTGTTTGGGTTACGCCTGCTCGAAGGGGTGCCCATTGATTGGGTTCAAGGAGTATCTCAAGACGAAGCCTGGTCGACGTCTTTCAATAATTTGCTTGAAGAAGATTATCTCTTTCAAACAGGCTCACGGGTACAGTTAACGCGGAAGGGTCGTCAATTTGCGGATACGGTTGGAATGCGATTACTGTAAGACGCGGGTACGACTTGATGAGAAATCTTGAGCAATATGAGAGATATTTCCTGAATAAAATGCCTTCTGATAAGGCATGTTGCTTTAAAAAGCGTGTGATACGGATTTTGTCTTTCTTTACAGGGTTATTCATAAATAAAATCCACAGCTGTGGATGAATGACTTGTGGAATTCTGAGAAAATTTGATGAACGAAATGTTTTGGTCTATGAAAAATTCCATCATTAAAATTGTTTGATGAATCGATAAAAAATGATAAAAAACAATAGATTATATAGATTTAGGCTATTTCACATGAATTTCCTTATTGAAGAGATTGCGGAATTTGTTAAACTATGAAGTGGTTTTATGGTGTTTTTCCACAAGCCTTGGGGATAACAAGAGAATAGTCATATTGTCTTAAGGTAATGGTTTGGGTCATTATTGCGAGCCGATCTTATTTATGTATGTCAGGACCTTTTGAGTCCAAGCGACGTGAAGAGAAAGAAACGCATTGACTCATGAGTCGCCAATTCTCCTTGGATCAAGCCAATCGGGGATCTAGCCTACTAATGTCGATCGTTGTCCCAGGGATGGGCATAGAGGCATCGAGTTGGCAACCCGTCTCTCGTGCAATCTAACCAATATCGTGTCGATGCCAACCCAACTTGCGGTCCTGGCAGGTCTTCTGAAGGGATGGGATTGCTTGCATGAGGAAAAAAATCTAGCAGTATGCAACCAACGATCTGGAAATATGCATCGCGACGAGTGTCGGTGTTTTGTCATCGTATTCTGAAGAAAATGGGCGTATCCCTATATCACCGGTTGTTTTGAATCGTGGTACTTGCGTGAAACACAATTCTCCTATGCCCCATGTTTCAGAACAAGCGAAAAATCTGACCCAACCTGTTCCAACGCATCGTTTATCCAAAAGCCGATTCCTGGCAGGCTTGCAATGTGCCAAGCGGTTATATTTGGAAATCCATTCGCCCGAATTAGCCACGCCTCCCACCCCTGACCGTCGGGCTATCATGGACATGGGCACAGGAGTTGGAGTTGTGGCTCGTCAATATTTTCCTCATGGTGTCCTGGTTGAAGAAACGCATCGTCAAATCCCTTCAGCCCTTCTTCGAACGAGTGAACTCGTGAAGGATCCGGCAGTATCGGCGATTTTTGAAGGGGCGTTTGTGTGGCAGGGCATTCTAGTGCGTGTTGACATCTTGGAGCGGCTTGATTCAACGCGTTGGCGGCTGGTTGAAGTCAAGGCGACCTCAAAAGTGAAAGCTACACATCTTGATGATCTGGCAATTCAGTCTGCCGTACTGGAGGGTTATGGCATTGAAGTCGCCGGGTGTTTTTTGATGCATCTCAATACACAGTATTCTTTTCTTGGTGGAGATCTGAATTTAGACGAAATGTTCGTCTTAGAAAATATGACGGAGGAGGTGCAGGCGCGCCGGCCATCCATTCAAGCACAACTTGAGAACATGTGGAATGCCTTGCGAGAGGCCACCCCACCAACTATTGCACCTGATAACCATTGTTATCAGCCCTATGAATGCCCGTTTTGGGATCATTGCACGAAAGATAAACCGAGGCGGTGGGTGTTTCATCTCCCGGGCAGTTCGAAATTGCAAACGCTCCTGATGGAGGAGGGGATTGAAACGATTGATGAGATTCCCGACCATATTCAGTTGTCTTCGATTCAGCGACGTGTCAAAGATAATGCGGAATGGATCTCACCCCTTCTTCGGCCTCGTTTGCAGTCGGTCAGGTACCCGGTTCACCATTTAGATTTTGAAACCTTTATGCCGGCCATCCCCGCCTTTGCTCATACTCGTCCCTATCGACCGATTCCCTTTCAGTGGTCGAACCATATTGAATATCCTGATGGCACGGTCGTGCATCATCATTATCTTTGCACCGATGGACGGGATCCTCGAGAAGAGGTGGCCATGAGTCTGTTGGAAAGTGTGGGGGAGGCGGGGACCATTTGTGTGTATTCGGAGTATGAACGGTTTCTTCTCTTTGCGCTGGGAGATTTTCTTCCTCAATTGAAGTCTGCGCTTTCTAATGTGGTTTGCCGGTTGTGGGATCTCCTTTCGGTCATTCAGCAACATTATTATCATCCGGACTTTCACGGATCATATTCCATTAAAACGGTCTTGCCGGCTTTGGTTCCGACCTTGGCCTATGATGATTTAGCGATCCAAAACGGAGCAGTAGCTGCGGTGATGTACCAGAAAATGGTCTTTCTCGAAACGGACCTGATGGAGCGGGCTCACATCGCACAAGCCTTGCATGAATACTGTGGCCGTGACACCTGGGCTATGGTTGAATTGAGACGGGTTCTGATGAATCGAGTAGGAAGTAGTCTTCCCTAAGAAGGTTTCAAAATTCCGTTGACCCATCCGTCCATCGCTGCTAAAATTTTACTCATTCTGTCTTTTCCCGACTCCAGCGATAACTATGCCTGTGTACCAGATTTTCTGACTTCTCACCACCGCACCTTTTCTTTAAAGGAAGTACCTGTTGAAGATCCTGGTATTACATGGGCCTAATCTGAATTTGCTCGGAACCCGGGAGCCTACCATATATGGGGCAATGACCTTGGAGGAGTTGAATGCGTCACTCATCAAGCTGGGAATAGAATTAGGTGTGTCGATAGAAAGCCGGCAATCCAACGTGGAAGGGGAATTAGTCACCTGGATCCAGGAAGCGAAACAACGATTTGATGGCCTGGTGTTTAATCCTGCGGCCTATACCCATACGAGTATTGCCCTCCGGGATGCGATTGTGGGAGTGGAAATTCCTATGGTCGAAGTCCATTTATCCAATATCCATCGCCGGGAAAGTTTTCGACGGCGGTCCTACCTCGCCTCAGTTGCGCTTGGACAAATTTCTGGATTTGGACCACACAGTTACCTGCTTGGCCTGAGGGCGCTGGTTGACGCCCTTCAGCGGACGATACCACCACACAGTTAAATTTTTTGGTCACTTTTTTTGTTGAGGAGTTGGATGACGTGATTACGACCGGAGATTTTCGAAATGGGGCGCGCTTGGAGCTGGATGGGCAACCCTATTATATTGTGGAATTTCAACATGTAAAACCGGGGAAAGGCGGAGCGTTTGTTCGAACGAAACTGAAGGGATATAAAACGGGTAATGTCATTGATCGAACGTTTCGATCCGGAGAGAAATTCGAGGAGCCCAATCTGGAAGAATGCGAAATGCAGTTTCTCTATAGCGCGGGAGAAGAGTATTCGTTCATGGATATCAGCAGTTTTGAGCAGTTTACCTATCCCAAAAGCCAATTGGGTGACAACGTCGATTTGCTCAAGGAAAATACGGTCGTCAAAATCCTGTTGTATCATGATGAACCGATCGCGGTGGAGTTGCCGGTTTTTATGGAGTTGAAAGTCGTGGAAACCGACCCCGGTATCCGTGGAGATACGGCATCTGGTGGGACCAAGTTGGCGACCGTCGAGACCGGTGCCGCGGTGAAAGTGCCCCTCTACCTGGAAGCCGGGGAAGTCATCAAAATTGATACGAGGACGCGCGCCTATGTCGAACGGGTCCGGTAATCCGGTATCCGTGTCCTGCCCTACATGGTATTTACAAACTAGGAGACTATGGCTGATTCATCCAGAAGAGAAATCGAAGACCTTATCGAAGTGTTAAATCTGTACCACCTGACCGAGTTGGAATTCGAAAAAAAAGGCGTACGGATACGCATCAGGCGGGATCATGTGCCGGCTGTTTCTTCCCACCAGGTGGAAATATCGAAGACAGCAGAAGCTGTTTCCCTGCCGGAGAAGCAAGTTCCATTCCTTTCTGCTGAATCCGCGCATTTCCTGACTGTGACCTCACCTATTGTCGGGACCTTCTATCGGTCCCCCTCTCCTGATACGGATCCCTATGTGGAAGAAGGTGATATCGTCAAAAAGGGGCAAGTGCTCTGCATTGTCGAAGCCATGAAACTTATGAATGAAATTGAGGCCGAAACCGACGGCAAAATTGTGAAAATTCTCGTGGAAAGCACGACTCCGGTTGAGTTCGGCCAGCCGCTGTATTTGATTGATCCGTTGTCAGGGTCTTGAGCCCGTTTTTTTCTTTCAATGAATGCGAGAACGGATTGCCCTTGAGGAATACGATGCCTTTCTGGGAGTCTTCTTTATCTAAGGATGCAACGTGTTTAAAAAAAATTCTTATTGCGAATCGGGGAGAAATTGCACACGGGTGATTCGCGCGTGCCGGGAATTGGGCATTCGCACCGTCGCCATTCATTCCGACGTTGATGCACAATCTCTGCATGTCCGTTACGCGGACGAACATGTATGCGTAGGGCCGGCCGAAGGCGGACTCAGCTACCGCAATATTCCGAATGTGTTGAGTGCGGCGGAAATCACAGGAGTGGATGCGATTCACCCGGGGTATGGCTTTTTAGCTGAAAATGCCCATTTTGCCGAAGTGTGTGAGTCGATTGGCATCACCTTTATTGGACCCACTTCTGAACATATTGCCTTGCTCAGCGATAAATCAAAAGCCCGTGCCCACATGAAGAATCGGGGGATCCCCGTTTTACCGGGGAGCGATGGTGAAATTGACGATCCCAAGACCTGTGTCGCTATTGCCAAAAAACTCGGTTTCCCCGTCATTGTGAAAGCGTCAGCTGGCGGCGGGGGGCGAGGGATGCGGGTAGTCGGGCATGAAGAAGAATTGCTCCCGGCTATTGAAGCGGCTCAATTGGAAGCGCAAGCGGCGTTCGGGCATGGCGGCGTATATCTCGAGCGATTTTTTGAAGATCCACGGCACATCGAATTTCAAATTATGGCTGATAACCATGGGCATGTCGTGCATTTCCATGAACGAGATTGTTCCATCCAGCGGCGATACCAAAAGGTGCTGGAGGAATCTCCGTCTCCCGCTTTGGACGACGCGATACGGCGAAAAATGGGGCAGGTTGCGGTTGAGGCTATCAAATCGGTGAAGTATCGCAATGCCGGGACCGTCGAGTTTCTCATGGATCAAAACGGAAAATTTTATTTCATGGAAGTGAACACCCGGATTCAAGTCGAGCATCCGGTCACGGAAATGGTCACGGGAATTGACCTGATTAAAGAACAAATTCGCATTGCGGCTGATCAGGAACTTTCCTATCGACAAAAAGATATTCAATTGGTCGGGCATGCGATCGAATGCCGGATCAATGCCGAATGTCCGGACCGATTAACCCCTAGCCCCGGCACGATCACGAAGTTCTGTCCCCCCGGCGGACCCGGCATACGAGTCGATACGGCGATGGACACCACCGGTATTGTGCATCCGTATTATGACTCGATGATTGCGAAGCTTATTGCCTTTGGACGAGATCGAGAGGAAGCCATGGCTCGTACCCGCCGTGCATTGGATGAATTTGTGATTGAAGGGATTAAAACCAGCATTCCTCTCCATCGGCGGATTCTTGATCATCCGGATTTTCAAAAGGGTCCAGTGTCTACGAGATTTTTGGACCGGCTTCTGGCATTACAGTCCGCATGACCGCCGACCGCAATACCCGCGTTGTTTTTCCCACCACGTTTACGGGATTCTATCTGATTTTGGATGAAAGCTGGGCGTCGCGTTGTTCGTTGGTTGAGGTGTTGTGTGAAGCTGGTGAGGCAGGGGTGAAGCTGGTGCAATATCGCAATAAGATGGGATCGATGAAACAGGCCTACGTGGCGGCTCACACACTTCGGCGTGCAGCCGGGGAGTGGACCATGGCCTTTATTGTGAATGATCGGTGTGATTTGGCCTTAGCCGTAGAGGCTGACGGCGTACATCTTGGTCAGACCGATCTTCCTTTACTCCTGGCACGAAAGGTGGTGGGGAATACGATGTGCATTGGCGTCTCCACTCACAATCCTGAACAGGTGCGAATGGCCTCGGAAGAAGGGGCGGATTATCTAGGATTTGGCCCGATTTTTTCGACAGGAACCAAAGCGAACCCTGAGCCGGTAGTGGGAATTGAGGGAATTTCCGGTATTCGAGGACTGACCACACTTCCGGTTGTTGCTATTGGGGGGATCACCCCGGATTCTGTTCCAGCACTCCGAGCGGCAGGTGCTAATGGCGTGGCTGTCGCTTCAGCAATACTCAATGCGGTTGATCGACCAAGAATGTTTTCTCAATTTATGGCAACTTTTCAATGAGATGACTGGCCAACCGTTGAATCTCCGGATGGTTGGCTAGCGTTTCCACTCCCTTTCGCCAATGTGTCTGCAGGGTCTCCTGAAATCCCACCGGGCCAAAAACGGGCACAGTCGACAATTCCCGAATCAGTTCAACCGTCGAGGTTTGTTGCTGGCGTCTGCTAGAGGTGCGAGTATGTGAAACGGGTTCATTCAGGGCGATTCCGCACGTCTTGATTCCGACACCCTGAAGAGCTTCCAAGGTCAGGAGAAGGTGATTCACGCTGCCCAAGCTCGTGCGTCCGACCACCAAAGCAGGAAGATTCAGTGTAACCATCAAGTCTCGCATGGTGTGTGTTGGTGTGATTGGAGTAAAAACCCCTCCTGCTCCTTCTACGAATAACAATGAATAATGTCGAGTCATGTCGTGAAAGCAGGAAACAATCCGAGACACGTCGATGGTTGTTCCGGCTTCCCGCGCGCAAGCTAAGGGGGCAAGGGGTTGAGGAAAGGCATAGAGACAGATTGAAGCGAATGGGGGAGGAGGAGAAAGCAGGCTCCGGAGGCGGTCAGTATCGGAATGCTCTTGCCGTTGAGGATCCATGCCCGTCTCAACCGGCTTCATCACGCCCACTCGTTGTCCTCTTTGTTGCAACGCCAGAGTCAACGCCGCAGTGATGGTCGTTTTCCCCACCCCGGTGTCGGTCGCCGTCATGAATATGGCTAGTTTGTCAGATTGAGAGCTCATGATAGGAGAGGCTGAAGAATCGATAGAGCTACCAGATCCGGCTATCCAGATTCCACACTTGCCCGGAAGTGTCCGGCGATAAGGCCAAGTGGTAGACAGAATTGGCCATGTCTTTCAGAGACGGAGTCCGGCGAAGGGTATGGATGCGGTGCTCCATGACCGAATGTAATCCAGGTTCTGATAAGGGCGAAAGGTGCCATCCTGGGAAAATAACATTCACCCGAATATTGAAGGCTCCCCATTCGTGTGCGGTTGTTCGCATCAATCCAATCAAGCCTGCCTTGGATGCCGCATAGGCGGCCTGGCCTGCGATTCCTTGTTCACCGGAAAGAGAACCCACCAAAATGACAGCCCCATCCTTTTGCTGTTCAAAGATGGGGGCGACGGCTTTGAGCACATGATAGGCTCCGGTAAGATTGAATTGAAGCGTGCGGGTCCATTCCTGAGGGGAAGTTTTGACTAACAGCGTCGAAGAGCCCACACCGACGGCCCACACCAACACATTGAGGAAGCTATGCGACTGCATGAAATCCTGCAAGGTGTCGCAAACCTGTGAGGAAATGGCTACGTCGGCCTGATACAGAGAACTCTTTCCCCCGGCTTTCTGAATGGTTGTGGCAGTTTCTATGGCAGCCGATTGATGTTGGTGATAATGAATGCCTACCGTCCACCCCTGTTGGCCAAATGCAGTCGCAATGGCTCCACCGATGACTCCGGATCCCCCAAACACCATCACGTTCGAAGGTTTATTCACTGTTCCGACTGCCTACTTGCGATAAGTTTCATATGCACCTGGCGAATAAGCTTGCAGCCCATCTGTACAGCGGGAATCGAACGATGGCTCTGAGGAGGGAATTGACAGAATTGGTGAGACCTTGTACTGAATATCATTTGGGCTCCTTGATGCCTAGTCTGCACAGGTGGAAAAAATTGTCAATCCTTTAACGGTCAGTAAGGTGGAATCAAATCTTTTTTAAGTAGAATTTTACCATGCTCGCAGATCTTTGAGTGGTGTCTTGCCGGTTTTGATGGTCCTATGGTAGGTTCAGACCATATTCCTGCCTATGAATAACTCCTTCGAATCTTTTGGATTTCTCTCCAGAGCTGGAGTATTGGTGTTTTTGGCGCTTTCCTTTGTGAGCCTCCCCGCCATCGTCCATTCCGCTGATTCCTCGAAGTTTGTGGTGGATAAAATCCATGAATATTTCCCGGATCATGTGGGGAATGAATGGGTGTACCAGGGTACGATGATCGAAGGGGGTATGGTTCACATTGGGGATAAGGATACACGGTTTACGAATGTCTCAAAAGTGACGGGTGAAGAAACTCTGGATGGGGTGGTGGTGACCGTTTTCCACGATACCAATCCTGGCAATCAGGGGCCGTCGGATAGTTATTATCGGCGGGATGCTGCAGGGATCCGGTATTATGGGTCGAAACCCGGCACCCCGTTGGAGCGCCAACTGGTGCCATATCAAATAGTGCGGTTTCCCTTGGAGGTGTCCAGTTCTTTCGAGCAATTGAACAGAAAAGGCCTGGACTTGGGAATGGACGTGGATCGGGATGGAGAAAAAGAGAAGGTGGATATTATGGCGGTGGTATCCGTTCAAGGGCAAGAGACGGTGATCGTGCCAGCTGGGGTGTATCACGAAGCCATTCGTCTTGAAGCCAAAATGATCATGAATGTGCATTTGTCTGAAAGTGGTGAGTCAATTCAGGGAACGGATACCATGACGGCGTGGTTTGCGCGAGGGGTGGGATTGCTCAAATACATCGAACGTCAAACGATTCCTTCGGTTCGAAGTCAGAATGAACGGATGATTGAAGTGATTGAAGAATTGGAAAAGGTGACCTTGGCCTCTGATGTCGCCTTATTGGGTCGGAGCAAAGCCCCGGCGAAGCGTGTTTTCCGTGACGATCTTTTCCACCATGAACTGCTCAAGATATCCGCCCCCTCCCGCCTTCCGGCCCATTCCTGATAGCCGATGGCCCCCAAAGGGTTGCCTCATGACCAACGATCCGGTAATAGGTCGGTTGATATACAGATTCCCCACATCAAACGCTTCCCGAGCCAGTTGAATATTGCCTGGACTGCGGGAATATATTCCTCCTGTGAGTGCGTAAGAGGAATTGTTGGCCAATTCCAGAGCTTCAGACATGGTTGAGACTTTCAGGACAACCATGACCGGCCCGAATATCTCCTCTTGAACAATAGGGTGGGAAGGCGGCAGATTTGTCAGAATCACCGGTCCTTGGAAATAACCTGGCCCCTCAACCTGGTGATCGAGAATGCAGGTGCCGTCCTTCTTTCCAAGTTGCACAAAGTGCCGGACTCGTTCCAGTGCCCGTCGATCAATGAGAGGTCCCATGCGGTTTTCCGCCTGCTCCGGCGGACCGATGGGAATACTTGATGCGGCCTGTTTGAGCCGTTCAAGAAACACGGGGTACACGCCGCTCAAGACGATGACTCTTGAACAGGCCGAACATTTTTGTCCTTGGTAGCCTGATGCACTGGCTAAAACGCCTGTCACCGCCTCATCCAAATCGGCTGTTTCATCCACAATGATGGCGTTCTTACCGCCCATTTCCGCAATCACATGTTTGATATGCCGTTGCCCAGCCGAAACGTAACTGGCTTCTTGCAAAATGTTCAATCCGACCTTTTGCGATCCCGTAAATGCGATGAGGTGCACATTGGGATGTTTGACGAGGGCCTGTCCCATTTCCGGTCCACCGGGCAGAAACTGCAAGGTGCCTTCAGGTAAGCCTGCTTCTATGAACAGAGTGAATAGATGATGCCCCATCATAGGAGAACGCTCGGATGGTTTAAACAGGACAACATTCCCGCTGACTAATGCTGCGGAAACAAGCCCGGTTGGGATGGCCAACGAAAAATTCCATGGCGCGATCACTACGGCCAGTCCTCGGGGCAGAAATACCCGTTGATTCAGTTCGCCTGGTTCTGTTCCCAGCCGTCGAGGAGTTCCCAAGCGAATCATCTCGCGTCCATAAAATTCGAGGAAATCGACGGCTTCCGCGACATCGGCATCCGCCTCCCGCCAGGGCTTTCCGGTTTCCAGTATTTCCCACGCTGCCAATTCTGTTTTTCGTTTTCGAATCAGCTCGGCGGTGCGGAATAAAACGTTTGCGCGAGCGTGCGAGGAAACATTCCGCCAGGAGACCATATGGTTGTGGGCACTTTGGACAATGGGGTCAATCTGGTCAGGCGACACGGTTGGAAATCTGGCAATGACTTGATCAGGCAGGCTGGGATTGGTGGATACCAGTTCTGGGCCACGACAGGGGATGTTGGCCAAAACCGGGTAAGAATGGAGTTGTCCCAGGAGTGGTGTGATTTGTGTGAGGGCCCGGGTGAAATCTTGATGGACCTCCGGGCGAGAAAAATCCGAATGCGGTGCATTGGAAAACCTGGATTGGGGGACACCATTGAGTGGAGTGGCCTCTGCTTTCCTCTTGAGAGGCTTGATCTCCTCTCCATTCTCATTATTGAAGATTGCGGGCGGCGAGAGCAGATGATCCAGTGATTCGGCGGTTTCATATTGGCGTCGAATAAAACTTTCATTTGACGTGTTTTCCAAGAGGCGGCGCACGAGATAGGCCATGCCCGGAATGAGCTCTCCAATTGGGGTATACACCCTGAGGCGAAATCCTTGTTCCACCACAGCATCGCGCAGCGGCTCTGCCATGCCATACAACATTTGATATTCAAACGTTCCCGGTGGGAGGTGGAGTGATTCGCCCATGGCCTGGACGAAGGCTAAGGTTCGGATATTATGTGAGCCAAAGGCCGGGCGAATGAAGATCCGATGGTCCACAATTCTTTGGGCCAGGTGTTCGTAATTTGCATCGGTGTCGGTTTTCTGGAGGTAAACCGGTATAGGCCACCCCCGTTGTTGGTAGCGGATGACTTCGGAGTCCCAGTAGGCGCCTTTGACCAGGCGAATTCCAAACGGAGCATTTCGCCTCTTACCCCATTCCAGAAGGGAATCCAGCGTGTGGGTGGAGTGCTTCAGATAGGCTTGTAAGGCAATTCCCGCATGGGGGAAGTGTTGATATGAGGGCTCAGAAAACAGCCGAGTAAAAACAGTGAGGATGAGAGGTTCCAATTCGGCCTGCTCCATATCGAACGTGATAGAGGCTGGCAGAGCTTGCGCCAGATCCACAATCGACCGCAGGCGAGGCGCTAGCGCTGCGTAACTGCCTTCGGGGTCAATAGGGTCTAATTGCGAGTATAAGGCTGAGAGTTTAATGGACAAATTGATTCTGGGGAGGGAGCCCAGATGGTCAGTTTCTAAAATAGGTTGGGGATTCCATTGTTGGATGACCTGATGCAATTGGGTCAATGTCTGAAGACACCGCTTGTGATATTGATCAGCTTCACATTCGCTGACGGTGGCTTCTCCGAGCAAATCAATGGAACAGGCACATCGGGCTTGCCAAAGATGAGCAAGCGTCGGTAACGCTTGGCCGACGGTCTCCCCTGCCATAAACGTGTAGGCCATTCTAAGAAATTGCCGCCGCAACACCCGCGTACCCACTTTGGCTGTAAGGGGATTGTTCGAAAATCGTGTGAGGAGCCACCGCAGGGGAGCCGGGAGGGATGGCAGGTCTTGAAAGTATTCCTTCAGAATGTGCACAAATTGTGCATCTGTCTGGAGAGCGGGAAGGACATCAATAAAGCGAAACAGTTGAACTTTGAACCGTTCATCGCGAGTTCCCCAATCTAAGAGAAGGTTAGTCCACCACCGGTGGTCCCAAAACCCAGGGGTATGTTGATGAGCTTGTTCGGCCAGTGTTTGCCCGAAGCGGCGAATGTCGGATTCTAATGAATCATACGGGATCATACCTTTTCCTCTCCTTTACTAAATATTTTACACCTTTTTGGAAGATAAGGGAGAGGGATAAGGAATGTGGAAGAAATGGGAAGAGACGTCAGGATCGGCAGGTAGACAGTCGTTTACCGGAAATACTTCCATGGGGGCCGAGGGAATTTTTGAATGTGCCTTCAAGGTGGGTGTCATGGTTGCTGATCAGCAAGCTATCTTCTTGCACACCCTGGGGGAAGGTCCATTTGAGATAGACCGTATCCCCTTGAATCGCAATTGTGGTTGGCTCGACTTGAGACGGAGAAGGTTGGTCGGGGGGTGAAAAGGTGATCGTCCCTTTACGTTCCCCATGGTTTTGGTGGTTATGCACCATCCATTGCCAGGTTCCACAAAGGCGAGTGGTGGCTGATTTGGTCTGTTCTTGCTGTTGCCACTGCTGAATGTGGTGCCAGGTTTCCCGTGCTGTTTCATATGCCGTGGCCTCCAACCGGATGATTTGGGCGAGGAGGTTGGCCCGGAACATTGGCAGGAGCCTGGTTCCAATATAGTGTTGCGCATAGGCATGTTGAGTGGACGGGGAAGACGTGTGCTGATTGGCCAGTTGATCAGGTGCTTGCCAATACTCGAGTAATCTGGCCTCAATTCCCTTTTGGCCGTGTTGCTGGAAAATGTTTGCCCAGGATAATGGACTATCATCCCAATCCGGGTAGGTTTGGTCGTAATAGGATGCAAATTTGGCAAAATCGTTGCCGGGAGGAAGGGGTTGAAAAGGAGTTTGGGACCATGCGGAGACTTGCTGGTAGAAATCCATCACTGGTTTCAGAGTTTGGAGGGGAGATTGTTTCATGATCCAATGGAATTGAGCTTCCCCAGGGACGGCTTCCGAGGATGGTGGACTTGCCGAGGATGGCCCAACAATGCTCTTCCGAAATGCCTGGGCATGGGCAGTGACAGCCAAGGATGCAAAATAGGTCGTGAAGGCTTCCTTGATTTCTTCTGACAGATTCAAGGTTGGAGGTGAATATTGAGATTTCGTACGGGTTCCCGACCCCTTACCCTGTGGCTTGGTTGTGGATTGAAAGAAGGCAAAGGCCTCGTCATCCGAGGAAATTTGAAGGATCTGTTCACGGTGTTGTTCAAGGAGAGACCAGGGGGTTCCAGCTAATTCTTGGTTTGCGAAAGCGGGGGAGAGGGAACAAAAAACAAAAATTTGAATGCCAACAATACAAAGGGCCGACATCAAATTCCGATTGGCATGGAGTGCCATAGGTTTCCTCAAAACAAGGGTTCGTGGTGATTGTGTATGAGGGAAAATGAATGTGGCATGTTTCTCCAAGACCAAGAAAAGTCGCTTATGGGATTTTTTTTATGATCTTATTGATAAAGTTCATTGAGGTTTGCAGGGCCTCTTCGGCATCTGACAACCGGTAGTTGGGAGAGTTGCTCTGCCAGAATCCAGCAGAAGCGTCAGGATAAGATCGGACTTCTACGGTCTTCCCGGCTTGTTTGGCCGTCTGGCAAAATCGGTCAAGTTCTTCTGCTGAATTGAGGAGCCCCTTCCCCGGCGTCTGTAGCAATAGTGGACAATACAGGCGTTGAGCCATTTCGGAGTCGGCAGGCAGGGTGCTACTGATCGCTACGGCGGCTTGGAGTCGACGCCGATGAGCGGCAGTTTTGATGGCAAGGGTCCCGCCCATTCCAAATCCGATCACGGCATGCGCGTTGCGGGTGGTTCGTTCCAATGTCGTATCTTCCGTCAGATTGGCGTTGAGAAATTCAAAGCTGGCATTGATATCCTGTAAGGCTTGTTGTTCATTGACGCGCTCCATTAACGCATCGGCGACCTCAGCATTGGCCGTCACCATCCCGCCCTGCCGCCCATACAGGTTTGGGACTAAGACCACGTACCCTTGGCAGGATAGTCCTTTGGCCAATTCTTGAATGTGGGACGTGAGCCCATAGCGATCATGCAGGACAACCATGGCCGGTAATATTTTATTGGCCTCTTGAGGGGCGAATTGAATGCCTTCCACTTGCGGGCCCTTTGGGGCTCGTGTGGCGGCATAGGGGTCAACCATGTGATCTTTGTGAGTTTCAAAAATCCCCGTACTATTAAATCTCACAATGGTGTATCCGATTTGTTCGAGGGCATAGGGAGTGGTGTGTTGGGTCATCAGTTTTAGCCTTTGGATAAAAATGAAAACATCTGCACAGAATGAAAATTTCTTTGAAAATTCAATGGGTAAAGTAAAAATACTATATCGGTGGGTTCTTTGGCCTGTCAATCAACAGCCACTTCCGAGACTGAGAAGAAGGTGGAAAGGCGGACTACCAATTAAGTTTGAATTTCCGGTGATCCGAAGAGTTCTCCAACCCACCAGCAATAGCCTGTAAAAGTCGAACAATACTTCTTACTCCCAATCTTTGATCCAGGGGCCTGTATTCGAATAGTAAAAAGGACAAGGTTCATTCGCAAAAATTAACGAGCTATTATAAATTTCTTTCTTTTCCCAATCCGGCACCTTCTGGTCATTCCCGATGGTATGCCTGACAGACTAAAAATGCTTCTTTTTTTAAGTGAGATGAATTTTTCTTCGTGATCCTAGAAAAGTTCATTAGGGAATATTGCCAATGTATGAGGTTCTGGTGTAAAATGCGCGCTAATCGGATCGAAAAAAAGTGCGACATTTGAACAAGGAAAGGAACTGAGCATGGAACGGCGAGTCACTTCCCATACGGAAGAAGAAGAAATGAATCAGCGCCGTCGTCTTCTCACGCTCGCACGCAAAGGGGATCAAAAGGCTGTTGACTCGTTATTTGAACTGTACCAAGTGCGGGTGTTTTCAGGTGAAGCCTTGAAAAAAAAGAAGCTTCCTTCGTTCCCATTGCCCAATCCAACCGGATCTTCAGGAAGAGGGCTGGGTAAGTCAGGGAAGAAAATGGTTAAAATTCCCAAACTATCCTCATCAGAGGCGATGCCTAAGCCGGCACCTTCCAAGCCGCCATACGAGTCAAAAAAGAAATCAGGGTTGTCCACCAAGTTGACGGGAAAGACAAAAGGGCGAAAACCATCGACCGAGAAACCCAAGAAAGGCCGACCACTTTCTTCGCAAAAGGTCGCCCGAAAAGCTAGAGGGGCCCAAAGAATTGCCTCGGTCTCCAAGGCAAAAAAGAAAAAACCTACTTTGTCTGCAAGGCCAACCCGGGTGAAGAAAAAATGATCTGGAGGAGTGGAGAGGCTCTTAAGCAACTGTCGGAAGTCAGTAACGGACTTCAATCCGCAAACCACCGGCAGCGAGCTTCTTTCCAATAATATCAGCGTTTTTGATGTCACCTTGAAAAACGGTTGCGCTTCCTTGGTGATCAATCTGCCAAGCTAATTCAAAGGCTTTTTCGGGTGTCATACCGGGAATCACCAGACAAAACAAATCAACGACTTGTTGGTAGGTGTGGCAATCACAATTGAAGACCACGACTTCGGCCTCGAAAGCGTTGCCGGTTCCTATATCGGTGGTCTCCAGCGTTTCGGGAGTCTTTACTGTTCCACATACGATTGGGTACATGGTCCAGCATTGTAGCAATGGGAGGGAAGCCTCTCAAGCGAATGGTTGAGCGACCAGCTTGCGTGTATACAAGCGGTACAGTCCGAAGAATTTGGCAGGTGGCGACAGATGATGTGGATGAGGGAACAGAGGCTGGTCCGAACTGTATCAAGCTTGACGAAATTCATGTCGAAGGAACCGGCGCAGAGCTATGTACAATAAGAGCCAGTATTCAATAATGACCCTAATACAAATCCTATAAAAAAATCAAGGAGTATCTGTGGGAAAAACTATACTTGTAACCGGTGCCGCTGGGTTTATTGGAAGCCATACGGTGGAAGCTTTGGTCAAACGAGGGGACCGTGTGATTGGTCTCGATAACTTGAATGATTACTACGATCCTGTGCGAAAAGAGAAAAATCTTCGAGAGGTGACCGAGCTTGCCCTGGCAGGGAAGTGGCCTGGAACGTTTCAATTTCTCAAAGGGGATATTCGCGACCGACAATTGGTTGCAAATCTTTTTTCTGATCATCGCTTTGATGCCATTGTCCATTTAGCGGCAATGGCCGGAGTCCGGGTTTCTATCGATGATCCCGGATTGTATTACGACGTCAATGTGATGGGGACACTCGCTTTGTTGGATGCGGCCGTTGGACGAATTGGCTCTAAGAACAATGGCACGTCTTCCCCGACGTTTGTGTTTGCGTCAACCTCTTCCGTCTATGGCAATACCACCACGATTCCCTTTGTTACCGAGGATCCGTGTGACAAGCCTCTTGCCCCGTATGCGGCGAGTAAGCGAGCGGGCGAATTATTAGGTTATACGTATCATCATTTGTATGGCCTGAATTACACCGGTTTTCGGTTCTTTACCGTGTATGGGCCGCGTGGCCGTCCCGACATGATGGCCTATAAAGTGTTAGATAATATTTTTATTGGCTGTGAAGTCCCTCTCTATAACCATGGCAACATGCATCGGGATTGGACCTATGTGGAGGATATTGTCAGCGGGCTAGTAGCCGCAGTCGACCATCCGATGGGATATGAAATCCTCAATCTAGGACGGGGTGAACCCGTTCTCCTTTTGAATTTTGTAAAGAGAATTGAAGATTTAACCGGGCGTTCCGCGCATTTAATTCCCGCGCCCATGTTGGATGCCGATATTGCCTACACCTTCGCCGATATCTCCAAGACCCGCAAACTGCTGGGGTATGATCCCAAAACGTCGGTGCCGGAAGGGGTGGCGAAATTTTGGACGTGGTATCAATCTGCCATCTTGAAGTCGCCATCCCAAAAGCCCTAAAAAAAATCCCTCCAATTTCAGGTTGGTTAGCTTCTTTGACCATTTCGGTTCTGTCTTCGTGTCATTCCCCGGTTCGACTGGACCGGGGAATGACACGTATCCATTCTCCATCCGGAAAGTGGGCGGGAAGTCCATCTCCCAATGAAATTAAATAAATTTACGAGATTGTATCCTTAAAAATAGCGAGGCAACCATCTATTGGTACTGTCCTCAAGAAGGTCTTTTTTGTGCCATATTGTCGTGCATCCTTAATTTTCTTCTAGAACATCCGATAGGTGTTTACAAGTGTCATTGTAGGAAAGGTCGGAAACATGTGGTTGTCCTACTAAACAGACATTTTCGTATTTGAGATGATGAAGATATGTGCTGTCTAGCCTAACGATCATAACAGTCACCATTGCACCAGGAGGATCTCATGTGGGTTTGTCCAAAGAATAGCACCTTAATGCTTGCCATCACCTTGGGGTTGCTCATTGCTGCGGGATGTAGTGGCCATTCGACCCGATATGGGGCAAATTCGGAGGGGGATGGGATGACTTCGAGTGAGGATGAAAATGCGAGTGTAAGAAATGGGGGATCCGTGGATGGAACGAATCCGTATCTGCGTTCAAGTCGTGTGAACTCCGAAGGGACGGCCAATGCGTCGAATCCTACTCCATCGAATAATGAAGCGATGGGCGGAGGGGATGGAACATCCATGCCGGGTAGTGCGAACTATGGGCATAATTATGCTGGTGTGGACGGATCAGGTCCTCAACACGGGCCCGTTTCTGGATTTGGGAATGGGTTGGCGTCGAGTAGCAATCCTGATCCGGAAAGCTGGGCGAATGCCTACTTGGGAAACGGTCATAGCAGTCGGGATTTTTATGGTGAACCGTCAAAAGCCGGGACAACCTATAGTGGCCCCTCCAAGGAAGGAGTGAACCCCGCTACATGGGCAGAAGATTATACGAAAGAAAATGGTGGTCCTTCCCCGGAATATATCAATCCCGATATGAGCATTGCTCACGCCAATGGACAACAAGCGGGGGGCTCTGTGGGAATCGGGAGAATCAATGGGGACGAGTCAATTTCTGAGTCAAGTTTTGGTGATGCCATGGGCCTTCAACAGGGTAGGGTGCAGGACATTTACTTTGCCTTTGACAGTTGGAGTATTTCTCATGATGCAGCCAAATATCTGGAGGAAGGGGCGCAATGGTTACAAGCGAATCCCGGGAAGGCGTTGACCATTGAAGGTCACTGTGACCAAAGAGGGACGCAGGACTATAACCTGGTGCTTGGCCAGAAACGGGCAGAAGCCGCGCGGGAATATCTGGTCAATCTGGGTGTGCAACCCGACCGGATTAAAATTGTCTCCTATGGAAAAGAGCGGCCATTCTGTCAAAACGACAGTGAAGATTGTTTTCAGGAAAATCGGCGTAATCATATGGTCGTTCGGGTGAATTAAGGATTCCGACTCGAAAGGACCCAAAGAGGTCTGACTAAAAAGAGGATGCGAAATGCTCGCATCCTCTTTTTTTTTAAACTGGAAAAATTCCCCATGCCGAGAGAATTAGAAGAGACGAGGAAAGGCCACGGGATGGATTGTTCTTCTATGGCGATGATTCTGCCTGGAAAATCTTGCACCGGTTTTTAAGGAGTGGTACAGTCATCGCGCCCGTCTGTGCGATGCCGGAGTGGCGGAATAGGCAGACGCAAGGGACTTAAAATCCCTCGGGCTTCCAAGCTCGTACCGGTTCGACCCCGGTCTCCGGCACCA
>WHTE01000098.1 GCA_009377845.1 Nitrospirales bacterium
CTGATCAGTCCGGACAGATCCGGTGGGGTCGACCTATATATATCGAAGACTGTCGGCGATCCTTCTTCCACATCACGTGATTTGTGCAAACAGGAATGGGGGCTCCGGATACCAATAGCCGCCGCTATAGCGGTATTGGCTCTTTTCTTCACCCTTCAATCCAATCCTCTCACGAATTGGATGGCGGATTATTCCACAGGAACCGGAGAGCAAGCCACACGGAAATTGATGGATGGCAGTGTTGTGCAATTAAACACTCAAGCCGCACTGAATCTTGTCTATTCCCCAAAAATACGGCGTGTGGATCTATTAAAAGGAGAAGCGGCCTTTCGTGTCGCCAAGGATCCCTCCCGGCCATTTATTGTGCAAACCAACCATGGCACGATTCGCGCCGTCGGGACTGAATTTCTCGTTTATAAAATGGATCGCTCTGTTCTCGTGACGGTGATAGAAGGTGTAGTCGATGTCTCGATTCCATCATGGCAAGGCAGGCATAACTCTTCGATACGGCTGAGAGCTGGTCAGCGAGTTCAATTCGGGGACGACTCCGGATTAAGCGAAGTGGAAGACGTAGATTTGCGCGTGGCGACTGCCTGGCAGCGAGGAAGACTTATATTTGAAGCCGCTCACTTGACCGAGGTGGTGGAAGAGATCAACCGTTACCGGTCCGGACACATCGTTATTTTCAACGACGCCCTTCGAGAACATTTGGTCAGTGGTGTATTCGATCTTGATAGTTTAGATTCCGCTGTGGCCACGATTGAACGGACTTTGCCGATGACCTCGCTGCATCTAACTGATCGATTAATTTTCCTTCAGTAAGATTGTTTGCTCACCATACCAACCCCCTTTCACTCACAAACCTTTCTGCGGAAAAAAAAACGTCTTTTGCGGCAAGTGATCACTTCTGCGAAAATTTTTAACATTTTCGTCTGGGTTTGTTGTGCTGAACCGTCTTGTGAACATGCCATATTCACCGCCGTCTGTCCTTCGTCCTCATATGCGCCTATTTTGGAACGCACATACCGCCATAGAAACGGTGTCCTCTCGCTAAGTCCTGCTTGCGGAGAAACCTGAAGAGTCAGTGGTATGGCCCATCATATATATATATGCCTCATTCACAAAATGATTAAGGAAGGAAGTGAAACGATGTCAAGAACCAGATTAGATTCACAAAGGGGGAGGGAAAGGGTGTTCCAGCGAAAGGGGATGTCACCGTGGTTGATGGGTTTGACCTTGGTGGTCGTCGAATTTCTGGGGAATCTGCTGCACCCTGTTTCCGCGCAAGAAACAATCCGGTTCGACATTCCTTCTCAACCATTGCAGACCGCACTTACCGCCTTTGCAGAGCAAAGTTCATGGCAATTGTTCTATAGCACGGAAATCGCCAAAGGCCTTCAGAGCAAGGCCCTGTCGGGTGCGCATGAACCCGAAGCCGCCTTGAAACAATTACTGGCAGGGACCGGGCTCGATTTTCGCGTAACTGATCCTCAGATCGTGACGATTAGTAAAAAAGGCAATTCTTCGGTCTCGCCCCCTGTGGCAATAGCGGATACCCCCTTACAGCAGACCTCCGAAAATGCGAATGTCCAAACATCCCAGCCCAAGACAGTGAAGGTGCCGGAGATTGTGGTGAAGGATGTCCGTGAGCGCCCTTACACGACCGACGATGTGTCAAGTGCCACGCGAATTCCGGTTCCCGTTCAAGAGACGCCGCGGTCGGTTGAAGTGGTGACAAAGGAGGTGATCGAAGACCAGAAGGTCATTCGTATGAACGATGCGCTTCGAAATGCGAGCGGCACGTTTCAGTCCAGTACACAGGGCGGTCAAGGCGGCACCTTCATGATACGGGGCTTCGCGTCCGATCTGAATGTGTTTAAGAACGGTTTTCGCGACGATAGCACGTTTAGTTCCCGAGCTCAGCGCGACATCATCAATCTTGAGAGCATCGAAGTGGTGAAGGGGCCACCGTCCTATCTCTACGGGCGATCCGATCCCGGCGGCGTGATCAATCAAATTACGAAAGCCCCGTTGAAGAACGCCTACTATTCCGGTGAGATGATTGGCGGCAGTTACGAACTCTATCGCCCGACGGTAGAAATCGGGGGGCCGATGAACCAGAGCAAGACGTTGGCCTATCGGTTCAACGGCCTGTTCGAATCGGCCGAGAGTTATCGGGAGGGAGTCAGCTCAAAACGCGCTTTTCTCGCGCCGACATTCGGATGGGACATCGGCCCACGGACGACGTTCCGGCTTGAGGGTGAATACCTCTATGATAAGGCCCCTATCGATCGGGGGTTGGTGGCAATCGGCGACGGGGTCGCGCCGATCTCTATCAAAAGTTTCCTCGGCGATCCGACAAGGAAGAATGAAGTGAATAGCGGAAAGGTTACGGCGACATTCCTGCACGAATTCAATGACATGTTCACATGGCGCACCGCGTTCAGAGGGGCCTGGACCAGCAGCCGATACGACAGCTTGGAGTCCTGGTTTTTAGTCGGTGACGAAAATGATGGAATCCTCGATCTGGCGCGATTTAAGATTCCGACGAACGTTTCAAGCAACTACATGCAAAACGAAGTCCACGGCCATTTCTCAACCGGTTCGATTAAGCACAAGACCATTTTGGGCATCGAACTGGGCCGAGAGCACTCCTCGGCAAAAGCCTCCTCAGATTTTGGCGGTGATACAACCACACCGGGAGCGTTCAGCTACATTAATATTTTCAACACGGATGACAAACAGTTCTTAGACATTCCTCTTGATGAATTCAGCGATACCAAACAAACCAACTACATTTTCGGCCTCTATTTTGGCGATCAAATCAGCCTTCTGGAAAACCTCCACGTCCATGGAGGCGGTCGGTTCGATATCGTTGAACAGAAACTCACCAACCGCCCAACTGATTTTGATCCAGACACGAGCAAGGATAAACAGACCAAAAACAGGTTCAGCCCGTCGGTGGGAATAACCTATCAGCCGTGGAAGCCCGTGGCCCTCTACGCCAATTACACCCAATCCTTTGTACCCCAAGCAGTCGGATCGAGAGGTATCGACGGAAAACTTTTTGATCCTGAGCGTGGGAAAGCATGGGAAGGGGGCGTCAAATTCCAGGCGTTTGACAATAAATTACGGTCTACCATGGCTGTGTTTCAGATCGAAAAGACGAATGTGTTGACGGCCGACCCGGCCAACGGATTCGCGTTTTCCAAGGCAACCGGCAAACAGCGCAGCAGAGGGTTCGAATTCGATGTGGCGGGGACCATATTGCCTGGGTGGGAGATCATTGCCAACTATGCGTATACCGATACGCGTGTCCGCAAAGATGTCATGTTTCGTAAAGGGAGTCGAGTCTCCAACGTCCCTTTGCACCAAGGCAGCATATGGACAACCTACTTTTTCCAAGAAGGCGTGGTGAAAGGCTTCGGGGTTGGAATCGGTATGTATGCGCAAGGCGAACGGAATGGTGTCTTCGAATGTGAGGATCCGGCCAACTGCCAAGCGCCTTTCGAGATGAAGGGCTATGTCAGAATGGATGGCGCCTTGTATTACCGTAAGCCGAACTTCTTTGAAGGAACTAACCTGCTGGCTGCGGTAAACTTTACGAATCTTCTGGATCAACGGTACTTTACCGGCAGCCAAAATTTTAGGGAAATCGTCTATACGGGTGCACCCTTAACCGTGATTGGCTCTCTCAAGTTTGAGTTTTTCTGAAATTTCTACCGGTCCGTCTGATCATGCCCTATAAGCTTGAAACTGTGGCTCAATGGGTAAATGGACTAAAAAGGTCATTCCGTCATATCCAGGTTTCAGAGAGCCATGCAGAGAGGCAGGCTAAACATGATCGACCCGTCGGATAAGGTCTAAGAAGAATCAAAAATTATTCGATCGGCTGAATTAGATACCGGACCGTCACGCCAATCGGCAGTCCCAGTGAAATCCAAGACAGCATATCCCACAGACCGTCGCCCAAGAGCGCCGATATGAGTCCGATGGCGCTGAGTACGCCTAGAACAATGGGAATGCCCCAACCGTTCCTTATGCGACATGTGTAGTTCAACAGATGGCGAAGACGTGGGAAGTGCTTCGGCCACCTCCAGCGGCAAATGAAGACGGACTTTTTCTTTTCGAAGATGATCCAAGGCGAGGTTGGTCGCAGTGCGAAATAAGAAAGCTCGGGGAAAAGTAATGGATTGTGATGTGGAGACATTGGCCACTCTGGCATAAGTTTCTTGTGCCAAATCTTCTGCCGTCTGCCGGCATTTGACCAAGCGCTGCAGAGTGGTCAGAAGATTCACATGATAGAGGCGAAACATATTTTCCAAATCAAAAGAGGACAAAATGTTCACGGGACACCACGCGTTTCGGGCACAGGTTAATGAACTGTGGTCGGGAATGTGACCATGAATTTTTAATTGACTTTCAATTCCCCTGGGCTTGGAAAAGTTACCTTATGAGCACGGCAAACTTTTGAAGCGTTGAATACCTCACTCATTGCGGCGGGGATCTTATATTTGGTTTTATTTGAACTATTGGGTTTTTTATGATTAGCAATACGCCGAATTGTTCTTCAAGATATTTCCTGCGTATGAATCGGCCATTGGGAATATGGTTTTTGGAGGATCTGTATACATCAACAATAGCAAGGGGGATAAGGGTTGATTTTAATGATATTGAATAATATAATCAATATCGAAATATGGGATAAAAGACAAATGTAAATTACAGTTCAGGGATAGCCATAGAATATGAAATGGGTGATTAAGGTGCCTCCCGGCGAGAAATCTATCTTCATGAGCCTCATCATATCGATGTGTCTGATTATTCTCACCATGCTTGTTTTATGGATATGGCCTGAAATATTGGTAAGTCCTCGGAATTAATATTTTTCCGGATTCGACAATTGCGGAATTCCTTTTTCCTGAACCCGCCTTGCGTTAATTTGTTTCAATGAAAAACGAGCAACGATGGAAATGACAACCATTCCCATTCACGTTCCGTCGGAAATCTGCTCTGGGATGCATAGATAAACGTTATGGGAAGCCTATTTTTAAAGAGAACTTTTGTGAAAAGAAGAAATTGACAATTAGTCGATCGGCTGGATATCCGTTTGGGATGCTTCTGGATTGCCGCGGTTTTTGTGCTCTGGTCGGCCGCTCTTGCCCTGGCAGAGCCTCAGACAACAGGAACGGCCCCTACGGAGGACACATTCCTGCGCGATCGAAAGGCCATTCTCGCGATGGCGGGCAATTATCATGTGACCTTCAGCTTTCGGGAAACCGTTTCTTTTCTGGACGGCTATGAGCTCAAAGAGCCTTATACGTCCCAAGGACATGAAACGGTACGCGTGATTCGCGACGACGGTGATTTTATCAGTCTGCAACACATCCTTGTTGTTGACGGGATTTGGGAAGATCACATGCCCATTAAACATTGGCGACAAGATTGGGTGTACGAACCCAAACAGATTTTTGAATACGTGGGACGGCATGTCTGGCGAACCCGTCCAGTGGATGCGGTGGAAGGACGGGGAAAATGGGCCCAACTGGTGTACCAGGTCGATGATAGCCCACGCTATGCCGCGGTCGCCGAATGGACACACCAATACGGCGCGTCCGTCTGGAACTCATCACCGACCTGGCGACCATTGCCTCGACGGGAAAGAAGCAAACGCGATGATTATGATGTGCTGGTCACCCTGAATCGTCATGCCCTGACACCTGAGGGGTGGGTGCATGAGCAGGACAGTTCTAAAATTATTCTCCGGAAGGAGGCCCAGATTTTGGCTCGAGAGATTGGCGTGAATACCTATACCGCCTCGGATGCCTTCAAAATTCAAGTTGCTGAAGATTATTGGAATAACACGAAGGAGTTCTGGGCCGAGGTTCGAGCTGAATGGAGGAAGCTTCATGATGAATTCGGCACTTTCGGGGTGAAACCTTCCGATCAATCCGGAAAGCTCTATAATCAAATTCTGCTCCTTGCCAAAAATGTGAGAGAAGAGAAATTGGATCTGGAGACAGCTGTTGTGCGCGCTCGTGAAATCATTCGTGCCTCGACGACAACACATGCCGCTGAATTCAAATCTCCTGTTCGTCTTCAGGACGAGAAGCGCTGAAAGCCCATGGATTGTTCCCCCGGTCGTTGATCGCTTTCTAGGGCACTTGTAATGCACCGATGAGACTCCGATTTAAGCGGAATCCATTTATTGATGGAGCAAAAGTAACCTTAGCTTCCGAGGAAGTTCACATATGGCGTGCCTCAACAGATGTACGAGTGAATCAACTTCACAAATTGCGTGCACAATTGCCATTGTCTGACCAAGTAAGAAGTGACAGATTTTTCTTTGAAAGGGACCGGGCTCGTTTTATCTCCAGTCATGCTTTTCTTTGGCACATCCTTTCCCTTTATTGCGGCAAAGAAGCTCAAACTTTTCCATTAGAGGTCGGGCCGCAAGGCAAGCCGCGTCTTCGGGGTGGTCCCGAATTTAACCTTTCCCACTCTGAAAATCTCGTGCTTTTAGCTATCGGCGGAGATCAACCCGTGGGCGTGGATGTGGAGAGGGTACGATTCATTCCGGATTCAATAAATATTGCAAAGCATTATTTCACAAAGATGGAATATGAGGCATTGCACCGTCTTTCATCCAAAGAACAGACCGAAACTTTTTTTTGCTATTGGACACGGAAAGAAGCCTGTCTTAAAGCAGGGGGGTATGGCTTGGACCTACCACTCGATTCTTTCGAAGTGATGTTAAGCAAAAATGAATCTACTTGCATCTGGACCTCGAGAGCCCGAATGACACAATCCATTGAGTTATCTCTGCACTCTATTCTGCCTTCACCTGGTTATATTGGCGCACTCGCTGTGCATGGGACATTGCGACAGCTTCGCTTATGGCACATGGACCTCGAATCCGTGCTCGCGAGCTGAAGTGGGTTTAAAAATTTCTCTAATTTCCAAAAGCCCCTGGGGTAAATCGTATATTTTCGGCAATCTCTAAAGGTCAAAGATGGTCCATTCCATAACACAACCCACAATACATCCTGGCCAGTCGACGGTCTTTTCGGCACTTGATATACTTTCGATATCTAATGAGGTGTACAATTGCCCCATCGACATTTTCTGATCTTGCCCTTTGAGTATAGGGACTCTACCTCATGCGAAATTGACCCTCATTTTTGTAAAGTGTTATAAACGATTCTCAAGTATCAAATCAGCGACCACCGCAAGATGTGAGAGAACTCCGTATGTCCGAAACCCAAATGACTGAAGCCTTTTTGGAGAATGAAACTGGCCTGTTTCGCTTCCTGGCGCGACGGCTAAAATGCGCCTTCACCGCACGGGACCTGACTCACGAAATCTTTCTGAAGATCAAGGATCAGAATGAAATAGTTCAAATCCACAATCGAAAAGCCTACCTCTTTCGAATAGCTGCCAATCTTGCAACCGACTATATGCGAGTCGAGCAGCGCCGTGCGGAGATTCTCAGTGAAGCTGACGACCTGGTACGGGAACGGGTCGAGGGTCGTCATCCGGAACGACTCCTGATTGCCCGTCAGGAACTCGCTCGACTGGAGCAAGCTCTAACCCAATTGCCCTCCTTGAGCCGCAAAATTTTTTATCTCAATCGCTTTGGCCGCAAAACACAGAGTGAGATTGCCAAGGAATTCGGCATCTCTCTCGGCACGGTCGAAGCTCACATCCGCAAAGTGCTCAACCATCTGGCCAGTGTCCGCGATCAATAAAAAGTCGAAAGTGTAAATTCTGTCAGGAATTTCTTCTGACAATCGTCTTCATAATAGGCGAGCCACAGTCTTGCCAAAGAAAGAAATGAACACAGCTGAGACGCCGGTGCCCGAATTACCCCCACCCAACCATGGTTGAATCCGCCGATTACAAGAACACAAGCGGAGAGAAGATCGATCCGAAGCTGTCATACGTGGCGAGACAGTGGGTAGTCCGCCTGTCCTCGGGCCAGATCACGGCCAAAGAATTGCGCCGATTCAAACTATGGCTCGCCGAGGATCCTTCCCACCAACAAGCCTACGAGCGGGAACGAACATTTTGGCACCAGTTGGACTGTCTCGAGGGCACGGTCGTCTGGGATCAACAGGATCAGGAACTCTTGAAGCAGCCGGGAGGTAGCCGGTCATTCATACACGCTCATCCCCGCTGGACTTTCATGACCGGTGGTATGGTTGCAGCTTTTCTGGCGCTGGTCCTCGTCTATCAGGACATCAAGATGTTTCTGCTTGCCGACCATCACACGTCGGTCGGTCAACAACAAACCGTGACCCTACCGGACGGAAGTCTCGCCTATCTCAATACTGATACGGCCATAGCTGTAACCTATCACGCGGACGAGCGGCGGATTGATCTTTTGCGAGGAGAGGCCTTTTTTGAGGTCCTTGCCAACCGGCAGAAGCCATTTCGGGTGGTGGCACAAGGCGGCGTCATTCAGGCGGTCGGCACCGCCTTCGTCGTTCATGCTCACGATCAACAGACTGTTGTTACCGTGACAGAGGGAATGGTGGCGGTATCCTCAGCCGCAAATACCGAAAATCTGGTTCTGCCCTCGGTCGCAGTTCACCAAGGGAGCGAACCGTCTAATTCTCAAGGAGAGATCTCCCAAACGGTGGAAAGGTTTGACATTGAACGGGCCGTGGCGTGGGTGCAGGGGATCATTGAGATCAATGGTCTACCTTTTGCCCAAGCGATAGCAGAGCTCGATCGGTATCAACCGGGTCGAATCGTACTTCTCGCCGACCTCACTCAAACAATACACGTAAGCGGAAGATTCACCCTTGATGGCCTCGACGAGGCGATTGCCGCTGTGGCCGCGACGCAAGGCCTTACATTGGTGCGAGTGACGCCCTACCTCATCCTCATTTTTTAACTTGCTATTCCCCGTAGCTTGCTGCGTGGGTTACTGCTTGAGGGTGTTTGATTGATATTCCTCTGAATACCCCGTCAGCTTGCTGCGGGGATCTTTATTCACCCCCTAAAATTTTTTTTCAAAAGAATAAGGGATTCTTTCTCCGGCTCGTCATATAGGTGATGCGCTATGGAAATGAAATTCATATTCAATATCGAATTTGGAGGCTGCTGCCCTCATTTGGGTGTCGAATGCGGACAAGGGGAGGAAAGCTAAATTTTATGAAGGAGAGCCGATGAAGATACGTCACAAAAAACCGCCTGTCCAAATCCTGCGTCCGAATGTGGCGTGGCTGATGGCAACCAGCGCCATGATTCACTTCTGTTCCTATATGCCGTCTTGGGCAATGGGAAAAAAACTCAACAATGAGAGGAATCTTAATGGCAAGGGTGGGAAATTTACTCAAAGCGACCTTCGGCAGGAAAATAGGTGGCGAACTTCAGGATATCTCCCGGACAAGTCTCAATTTTCCGCCAGGAATAAGTTCCTTGCGCGATTGGATTCCAATCAACAACAGGCAATTGACTTCGACATTCCCCCGCAGTCCCTGGCGTCCGCTTTAAGAATGTTCGGCGACCAAGCCGGGCTTCAATTTGCCTATACCACCGAAGAGGTCGACGGAATACAAGCATCAGGTGTTTCAGGCACACATACACCGGAAGAGGCGCTTCGTCTTTTACTGAATGGAACAGGGATGTCCTATCGAGTGACGGGGGAGAACACCATCACGGTGGAGAAAGGAAATGGCGCATCAAACATGCCTATGCAGGAAGGAGTCCTCTCACAAGAGTCCTCCATCTTGGGAAACAGTGATGGAGCACAACCATCGACGGAGGCGAAGGAGGAGCCGAAGCCTATCAAAGTCCCGGAAGTGGTCGTCAAGGATGTGGTGGAAAGATCGGAAGGGTACAAAGCTGACACCTCGACGGGTAGCACGCGTACCGCCTTGCCCATCGACGAAACCCCAACGTCCATCGGAGTGGTAACCCGAGAAATCATGCAAGACACGCTATCACTGACGCAGAATGAAGCCTTCGAGCACGTCAGTGGGGTATCACGCAGTAATACCCGTTTGGGGCGAGGGGAAGGGTTCAATATCCGAGGCTTCGAGGTTGGAACTTTTGGCGGGAATTTTAGCGCTATCAGGCAAAACGGGTTAGCCACGGATAATACTTTTTCTATGGACCCTGCCCTGATCGAGCGCTACGAAATCATCAAGGGCCCGGCCTCGATCGCAGGTGGGGCCTCCAGCCCCGGAGGAGTCGTGGACCGTATTACCAAGAAGCCATTGAACGCCAACTTCGCCACCTCCCAGTTTCAGGCGGGTTCCTTTAGCTTTTTTCGGGGCATAGTGGATGCCAACGGTGTGCTGCCACAGAACGAGGACCTGCGCGGCCGGTTGATTTTCGTGGTTGAAGATGGCGGCAATTTCGTGGATGCAGTCGACGTCCGTCAATACACGGTCGCCCCATCCTTGGAAATGAGACTCTTTGGCGGCGCCGGGACACTGCTGCTCACGGGGCATTACCAGAAATTCGACGGCTCCAGCTATCCAGGATTTCCGTTGATGTCCAATGGTGAAGTTCCCGACATTCCCCGCAGGCGCAATTTCGGCGGTGGCAGCGATAACGGTGCCAAAACGACTTTTGAGGGTCAAAACTATGAACTGCATTACCTCCACGAGTTTGTCAACAACCTGAAACTTTCGGCGAAAGGCAAGTATTCACACTCCGATCTGTCCGATAAGATCATCTATGCCTATACCTTTGGAGGACTGCCCCCGAGCGGCGATACCCCCATCAGTGGCGGCTTGCGTCAGAGCGATATGGAAACCTACGCCGGTGAGATATTTCTGAGTAAAGAATTAGACTTGATTGGACAAAAGCACGAGGTGCTGCTCGGTGTCGATTTTCGTGACATGAACCAAGATTTCATAAATGCTTATACGTATGCTGGAGGGGGCGCCACTGATAATATCTTCAACCCTGCCAACAATTTTCAATTGCCGTCTGATGATGTACTGCTCGCCGCTGCGAGTGGCAATTTTAACCCCCGAACCACAGATCTCATCCAAACCGGTGTGTTCGGTCAGCTGGTGGCCCGGCCTATCCCGCGGCTCACGTTTGTGGGGGCTTTCCGGTACGACTGGGCGGACGTAAGAAACACCGATACCAGGTCAAACGCGTTCGTGACGGAAGATTATTCCGAGTTAACGGGGCGCGTTGGGGCGACGTACGAATTGTTTCCAGGAATTCGAGTATATGGAGGGTTCTCACAGTCATTCCAAGCGAATGTCTTCAACACAACTTCCGGCGGCTCGCTACTTCCGCCTGAGACAGGCGAAAATTACGAGGTGGGGGCCAAGCTGGATCTGTTGGACGGGCGCCTCCGCGTCACCACTGCCTTATTCGGGTCTTACCGTCAAAACGTCGCCACCGCGGACCCGATTAACCCGATTTTTTCCATTGCCGTGGGCGAGCAACGACACCAAGGCGTGGAGTTCGATGTCAACGGCCAGCCGTGGCCTGGCTTGAACCTCACGGCGAATTTCTCGTATATCGACACGGAGATTACCGAGGACAACACGGAGGCGTTCGTCGGAAGTAAGCCCACACAAGTTCCGCGGTCGTACGTTGGGCGTATCTTCGCGACATATGAGCTGCAATCGGGTCCGCTCCAAGGGCTGGGTTTTGGAGGTGGTGTGTTCTTCCAGAGTGGATTCGAACTGCAGCTCCCCAATGATGTGAGGACCGATGCCTACGAGCGGGTGGATGCAATCTTGTTCTACCGTCCGCCCACAAAAATCTACGAATTCGCGATCAATGTGCGCAATCTGTTGGATGACACCTATATCGAAAGCCCGGGCGGCCTTACCGCGTACAATAGTTTCGGCGCACCCGCGACAGTGATCGGCACGTTGCGCGTGAACTTTTCTCCCGATTTGGATTGGAAGCTCTGGTAGGTCCAAATCCGACAAGCTTTCCTCAATAGGGAATAAGCCATGAGTGGTTCTAGCACGTGCGGCCCGATATCGCAGGAGTCCCGGCAACCATTGCTGAAAGCCGTGATGATCGCTCTTGAGGGTAAGGACTGGCTGGCGGCCAAACAGGTGTGCCAGGAACGTCTGAATGTTGTCCCGGATGATCCTGATGCACACCGCTATCTCGGGCAAATTTACTCCCTCTGGGGAAAACGGGAATCCGCTCTACAGTCTGCCACGCAGGCCACTGCCCTGGCGCCTGAGGATTCGCGGACCTGGTCCGATCTGGGCCGGGTGCATGTGCGGCTACGCCAATGGGCATTGGCCATTCAGTCATTTGCTCGAGCAGTAGACCTCGACCCGCACCATGCCGATGGCTGGCATAACCTGGGCACCGCACTCAAGCAGATCGGTGACGCGGAGCGGGCTTTTGTAGCGCTCAAGCAGGCCCTGCTGATTGACCCCACGCGCGCAGAGACTTACATCACGCTTGGGAATCTTTTGGTCGATGCCGAGCAACTGGACGAGGCCGTTCAGTGCTTTGAATTTGCGGCGGCCAATGATCCCACGTTAGCTAAAGCCCGGAGTCGGCTTGCCCATGAGCTGTCGCACCGCGGACAGGTCGTTCGGGCGGAATCTTTATTCCGCCAATCGCTTGGGATGGACCCGGAGAATGTACATAGCTGGTTTGGGTTGGGCCGCACCCTGGAGGACCTCGGGCAGGCGGAAGCCGCACTCGGGTGCTACCGCAATGTCTTGCGTCGGCAATCAGGCCATGGGATGGCGCTTGGGCACTACCTGGCGTTGGTGAAAAATGACGCGGAAGAAACCAAGTGGGTGGCCAGTGCCCGGATCGCTGTGGAACAAGATGCCACTCCCGATGAAGCCAAAGCCCTGGTGGGCTATGGCCTCGCAAAATATTACGACCGGCGGAAGCAGTATGCCGAGGCGGCGCAGGCTGGTACACGCGCCAATGCCGCCCGTCGCCGCAAGGCCGGGCCGCTGGATCGCACGGCCTTGACCGAGCGGGTGGATGGAATCATCGACACATATACCCAGGAGTTCTTTGCGGCACGACGATTCTGCGGCATCGGCACCGATCAGCCCGTGTTTATTGTAGGGTTGCCCCGCTCAGGCACGACGCTCACGGAACAGATTCTGGCCGCCCACCCACAGTTGCACGGGGCCGGGGAGTTACCTGATCTTAGCCGGCTGGCTATTCGGTCGCTCCCCGCCGATAAGAATGCGCCATGGCAGGCTGCCGCCGCACTGAATGACATGAACAGCCGCGCACACGCGCATGAGTACCTGGATGCCCTGCGAGCGAGTGCGCCTCCGGGATGTTTGCGCATCAGTGATAAACAACCCCTGAATTTCTTTCAGCTCGCCTTTGCCGCGCTATCGTTTCCCAACGCTCGCGTCATCCACTGTCGCCGGGATGCCCGGGACAATGCCCTTTCGATTTGGATGGAGAACTTCAACCCCGATCAGCGCTACGCCACGGATTTCGACGACCTGGCGTTTTTCACGGCTCAGGAACGACGGCTGATGGCGCATTGGTATGACGTGCTGCCGTTAAAAATTCTGGACATGCGATACGAAGAGACGGTGGCCGACCTGGAAGGGCAGGCCCGGCAACTGATTGAGTTTCTGGGTGTGCCATGGGATCCGCAATGTCTCGACTTTCACAAACACGATCGTGCGGTGCAGACCCCCAGCCGCTGGCAAGTGCGCCAGCCCATCTACACCGGCTCGGTGGGTCGGTGGAGACAATACGCCGACTACCTGCCCGAGTTAGTCACGGCATTTGCGGATTTTTGCGAAGAACCGCGTTAAAAAAGATCTTGCGTGCAAGGGCTTTGACAACTTAGCGGGCTCCGACTTGAGAAACTAAAAAGCCGG
>WHTE01000099.1 GCA_009377845.1 Nitrospirales bacterium
CGGGGAAATCAGTGCCTGGGCTGATCGGGACCGGTTGATTCAGATTCTGGTCAATGTCGTGGACAATGCGATTAAGTACACGCCTGCCGGAGGCACCATTTCGTTCGAAACGATGCCTTTTGGGGATCAGCAAATCTCACTTCAGGTCAAAGATACGGGCCAGGGCATTCCTTCGATGGACCTTCCAAGAATTACCGAACGATTTTACCGGGTGGATAGAGCGCGGTCTCGTGAAGAAGGTGGGACCGGCCTGGGGCTCTCAATCGTCAAGCATCTGCTTCAACTGCTCAATGGCAAACTTCGCATACAGAGTGAATTGGGCAAAGGCACCATGGTCGAAATGATTTTGCCCGTTTCCTCGCCCAATCTCACAAGCCATCCTTTGTGAGATTTCACCTAACTTCTCCAAAATCCTCCTTGATGTCTCTCCCTACGTCCTGGGTACTGTTTCTTTCCCAATTCCCTAAAAACGTTACACAGTTGTAACCCAAAACATACATCGGTGAAACAGTCCTTCACTAGAATGTGGTTGAACGGTTAGATAACTGGAATCCGAAAGCTTGGATGTGTCTCAACATTGGACGATCACCCCAGGAGGGAGCCATGGCAACAAGTAGTAGGGAATGGAATCCCCAGGTTTTAATTGAACGGGAAGATCGTGAAGTGGTGTTAGCCGTCATTACTGCCAGTCCGTCGATCACGATTGAGGAACTACTGCACCATCTGCCATGGATGCGGTGGGGGGTATCTCTTTTCCATACTTGGAGAATGTCTGCAAGAAGGGTCGGTGATCTTGTGCCAAAAGGAGTTTCAATTTGAAGTCCGGGCGATCCACCCCTCGCAAAACGGAAGCGGGTCGGATGTTCCGACGGCCTCTGTGCTGTCAAGCTCGGAGAGGTACCATTTAACACGTTCGTAACATTGCTGTTACATAGAGGAAACTTATGAGACCTACACTATTCATTTACAAAAGGGGGCAAACCGAATGAACCACGGTCAGAAGCGAAAGCAAATGTGGGTGTTGGGCATGGGGTTGTTATTGGGTTGGACCGGAACCGCGATGCTAGGGGTTTCCACTGTTTTGGCCAAAGAGGAGATGGAAGATCCCAATTGGACGAGTTATGCCAAAGTGAGCGGAGTTTCAGGGAATATCAATAGTATTGGATCCGATACCCTGAATAATCTCATGACGCTGTGGGCTGAAGGATTTCGGAGACAATATCCCAATGTCAAAATTCAGATTGAGGGAAAAGGCTCCAGTACCGCTCCTCCTGCTCTTATTGAAGGGACTGCGCAGTTGGGACCCATGTCTCGTAAGATGAAGGGGAAGGAAATCGATGGCTTTGAAGCGAAGTTCGGCTATAAACCTACTGCTTTTCCCGTGGCTGTGGATGCGTTGGCGATATACGTCAATAAAGATAATCCCATTCAAGGAATGACGATTGAACAGGTGGACGCCGCGTTTTCCAAGTCCCGCCGGCAGGGGTATAAAGATAATATTGCCAGTTGGGGACAATTGGGCTTGAACGGAATGTTCGCCAATATGCCGATCAGTTTATATGGCCGGAATTCCGCATCGGGGACCTATGGGTTTTTCAAGGAGGCGGTCCTGGAAAATGGCGATTATAAAGATGAAGTGAAGGAACAACCCGGTTCGGCTTCTGTGGTGCAAGGTGTGACCGAAGACCAGGCGGGCATAGGGTATAGCGGTATTGGCTATAGAACATCAAGTGTTCATGCTCTTCCTCTCTCCATGAAGGCAGGCCAACCGTTTGTGGAGCCTACCTATGAAAATGCCACCAGTGGGGAGTATCCCTTATCACGCTATCTGTTTGTGTATGTGAACAAAGCTCCCAATCAACCGTTGTCGCCCATTGTTCGGGAATTCTTGAAATATGTGTATAGCCGGGAAGGGCAGAGGGTCGTCATTAAAGATGGCTATTTTCCCATGTCCGAGAAGATTATCAGCAAACAGTCGGAGCACCTTAAATAGGAAGACGCGAGAAAAATCCATGCCTCTCCCAGTACCTTCTCTGGGGGGCGGGTTTTCTGAATTGATTTTTGTCTCCCGATTACTCTTTCTATGGCTCAATCCGGCATCCCTCCCGTTTCTTCTCCTGCCCTGGTCCCTTCTGAAAAACCATTAACACTGGTTTCGCGCCAAACGGCCCAAAGACGGATTCGCCATCTTCTGGATCGTGTGGCGAAGTACGTCGTCGGGGCGGGAGGCCTTGCGACCATAGTCAGTATCATGGGGATTTTTGTGTATCTGATGTGGGAAGTGATTCCGCTGTTTCAACCCGCGACAATTTCTCCGGAGCTGACCGTGCCTGTGGCCCTCACAGATACTCAGGCGTCGAATCGGTCTCACCTAATGGTGGGGATTGATGAATATCGGGAAGTGCCGTTTGTTCTGCAAGGCAAGCACCTGCAATTTTTTTCCTTATCCGATGGCATTCCGATGCCTGAGGTGGGAGGGGAGTTGCCGGTAGGAGGTGAGCCGACTTCTGTCATCCCTATGGGATTAAAAGGCACTACCTTGAGTATCGGGACAGACCGGGGACTCGTCTACCCTGTACAGGTCCTCTATCGCTCTGATTTCCAGGGGGACCAACGGACCATTATTCCGAGTGTGAAGGTCAACGATCCTGTCCAGGTGGTTCCTGAGGGAATGGGGGTCAGGCTTCATGCTCATGTCAAGCGGGGTGATGAATTTCAAACGGTGGCTGCTCTGACAGGAAGTGGTGAACTCTGGGTGACCCGAATTGAGGAACCAGGAGAATTTTCTTTTACCGATGATGTGACCGTGACGAAGCACCGGTTAGTCGTACCGCCTCAGGTTCATCTCACGACATTGACGTTGGATAGTATTGGAAAACGATTGGTGGCTGGTACGATGGATGGCCATCTTCTCGCATGGGAATGGCAACGGCAGGGATTTGATGCCATGCCTCAATCCATGGCCGTTGGTGCGGCTGGCGATTCCGTGACCGTTCTCTCGTATTTGTTGGGTGAACGAACGCTGGTGGTTGGCACCAGGTCCGGAAGCGTGAGTACGTGGGTGTTTTCTTCCGGTCAGTCCGGCGGGCCCTTGAGGAAGGTGCATGCCTTTAGATCTCACGCCCGGCCGGTGACGAATCTCTCCGTTTCTCAACGGGATAAAGGATTTTTGACCGCTGACGATCAGGGAACTGTGTTTCTGCATTATTCCACAACGGCAGAAACAATCTTAGAAATTGAGGGAAATGGGAAAGCCATCGGATCTCTGCGATATGCCCCAAAAGCTGATGGTGCCGTGTGGTTGGGAGAGGATGGCACGCTCCAGACCTATGCCATTCATAATCCCCATCCTGAAGTGACGATTCAATCATTGTTCTTTCCGGTGACCTATGAAGGGTATGACCATCCGGAGATGATTTGGCAATCTTCCAGCGGGTCGGATGAGTTTGAGTCAAAACTGGGACTCATGCCTCTCATGTTCGGGACATTGAAGGGAACGATTTATGCCATGATTTTGGCGATTCCCCTTGCGGTCATGGGGGCAATTTATACGGCCATGTTTATGCACCCCCACCTTCGTGCCATTGTGAAGCCCTCTCTCGAAATTATGGCGGCCCTTCCGTCTGTGGTGTTGGGATTTCTTGCGGGTCTCTGGTTTGCTCCCCTGTTAGAGAAAATTTTTCCAGCCGTGGTGGCCATTGTGGGATTTCTCCCTCTTGTCATTGCCGGATGTTGTCTGTTGTGGCAATTTCTTCCCATTCGGGTGAAACGCATGGATGCATATGGGCTTGATCTGGTGGTCATGATGGTCGCCATCGTCCTCACAGTGGCTGGCTGTTTGATGGCCAATCACTCGATCGAGGGCTGGTTGTTTGGGGGAAATTTCAAGCAGTGGATGCTTCAAAATTTAGGATTAACCTATGATCAGCGAAACGCCATTGTGATCAGCTTTGCCATGGGTTTTGCCGTCATCCCGATTATTTTCAGTATTGCGGAAGATTCCATTGCGAATGTTCCCCGGCATCTCGTCGCAGGGTCTCTGGCCTTGGGAGCGACGAGGTGGCAAACCTTGACGCGTTTGGTGCTTGTTTCGGCCAGTCCGGGTATCTTCTCAGCGTTGATGATCGGGTTTGGACGTGCGGTAGGAGAAACGATGATCGTGCTGATGGCCACCGGAAATACCCCGATCATGGATTGGAGCATGTTTAACGGGTTCCGTACCCTCTCGGCCAATATTGCGGTTGAAATGCCTGAAGCGCCTCATGGCGGGACGTTGTATCGTGTGCTGTTCCTGTCGGGCCTGATTTTGTTTGGCTTCACGTTTACGATTAACACGATCGCGGAAATGGTCCGGCAACGGCTCCGCCAGAAATATTCTCAATTTTAAGCAGACCTGCGATGGCATTTCTTAAACGATTTTTTGCATCCGGCTCGTTATTTATTTGGTTGTCAGGTGGAGCTTTAGCCTGTTCCTTGCTACTGATTGGTGGTCTCCTGTCGTTAATTTTCATCAATGGAATGGGATATTTTTGGCCGAAAGATCTGGTACAACTTACCCTGAACGATGGCACCCAGGTACTTGGGGAAATGGTGGACACTCAGCGCATTCCAGAGACGGTGACCACGGCATTTCCCGAGGGGCAGACTCGTATTCAATTGAAGGTGGGTAACCGGGATCTGTACGGGCTGGATTTCCGGTGGGTTGATGAAGAAGATATTGCTCAACAGACGTTGCCACAGGATGTTGTCGCCTTTGAACGACGGGAATGGGGGAACTTTTATGGCTGGATCACCGAGGTGTGGGACGGAGACACACGTCTGGCGAAAGGTCGGGACCAAGCTTGGAACGTGTTTTATCCATTCCTTGAGCAAACCGAGGCTATTCACCAGGAGATTCATCACATTGAACGGGATGTCATTGGAGCGATCAACCATGACATCGAACAGGCTCGCCTGAACCTCAAGGAATTGGAATTGAATGGAAAGAATCTTTCTGAGGGCTCCGCGGCCTCTCTTCAAGAAGATATTCAAACAAGGGAAGCGGCGTATCAGAAGCAAACCCAACGATTGGTGGGTCTGTATGAGCAATTAAACCGATATCGGGTGACGCTCATCGATGTGGAAGGAAAGGAAAAAACATTCCCGGTTGGCGGTATTGTGAAGGCCTGGCGCCCGAATCAGATGAGCGTTTGGGCCAAAATCTGGATGTATGCCGAAAACTTTTGGGGTGTGTTAACGGAGGAGCCTCGGGAGGCGAATACCGAAGGTGGCATCTTTCCGGCTATTTTTGGCACGGTCATGATGGTGTTGATTATGAGTATTGTCGTGGTGCCGTTTGGAGTCCTGGCCGCCGTCTATTTAAAAGAATATGCCAGGCAAGGCCTGTTGACCAGATTGATTCGAATTGCCGTCAATAATCTCGCGGGAGTCCCATCTATTGTCTTTGGTGTATTTGGTCTGGGATTTTTTGTGTATGCAGTGGGAGGAAGCATTGACCAATTATTTTTTTCTGCCTCTTTACCGAATCCGACTTTTGGGACGGGGGGGCTGTTATGGGCTTCTCTCACGTTGGCCCTCATGACTGTGCCGGTGGTGATTGTGGCGACGGAGGAAGGATTATCAGCCGTTCCCAGAGAATACCGGGAAGGGTCGTTGGGGCTGGGCGCGACAAAATTGGAATCCTTGATCCGGGTGGTCTTGCCTTGCGCCATGCCGGGAATTTTAACCGGCCTGATTTTAGCCGTGTCGCGGGCCACAGGTGAGGTGGCGCCGCTGATGTTGACGGGAGTGGTCAAACTCGCCCCGGCGTTGCCGGTCGATAGTCTGTTCCCTTATGTGCATCTGGACCGCAAGTTTATGCATTTGGGATTTCATATTTATGATGTGGGATTTCAATCCCCGAATGTGGAAGCCGCAAAACCCATGGTCTATGTCACGACATTGATCCTGGTTCTTGTCGTCCTGCTCTTAAACATGACCGCGATCGCGCTTCGGACGCGGATGCGGAAACGATACGCTGGTGCTTCGGTATAAATGAGGTACAATGATGGAAATTGGCCAGAATTCTATAGAAAAATCCGTATCTCCTGCCAAGACCACGAATGCGAAGTCCCTAAGGCTGGTGGTTGAAACAAGGCAGACGAATCCCGTGAAGACTTTTTCAGATTCACAAACGACTCATTCTCCATTGACGGATGTGCCTGCGAAAATTGTCATTCGAGACATGAACTTTTTCTACGGAACGGTTCAGGCTCTCAAAGATGTGAACATGACCGTGCCCGCCAATAAAGTGACGGCATTTATCGGGCCGTCAGGCTGTGGAAAATCTACTCTCTTGCGGTGCTTGAATCGTCTGAATGACCTGGTGGATGGTACCAGGATTGAAGGGACGATTCTCCTGGATGAAGAAAATATTTATCGGCCTGAAGTCGATGCGACCGACCTTCGGACCAGGGTCGGAATGGTATTCCAAAAAATCAATCCGTTTCCGAAAACGGTCTGGCAGAATGTGGCCTATGGCCCTCAGTTACAGAAAATCCGCAAACGTGCTATTCTGGACGATATTGTTGAAACAAGCCTTCAAAGAGCGGGGCTGTGGGAGGAAGTCAAAGATCGCCTTCATGCCAGTGCCTTGGGGTTGTCCGGAGGGCAACAGCAACGCCTCTGTATTGCGAGAGCGCTTGCCGTCAATCCGGAAGTGCTGTTGTTGGATGAACCGTGTTCCGCACTGGATCCGATCTCCACCGGGCGGATTGAAGAACTCCTGCATACGTTGAAAGAGCGGCTCACGGTCGTGATTGTGACGCATAACATGCAGCAGGCTGCTCGAGTCTCGGATTTGACGGGATTTTTCCTATTGGGGGAATTGATCGAGTTCGATGACACCAAGAAAATTTTCACCAATCCCGGCGATTCCCGGACAGAAGATTATGTGACAGGTCGATTCGGCTGATCTCCTGTGTAAAAGAAAAAGGATAACCATGAAGCGACATTTTGATGATGAGTTGGCGGATCTCAAGCAGAGGATTTTGCGGATGGGGGCTGTCGTAGAAAGACAAATTCGTCAAGCGCTCATCGCTCTCGTGGATCGTGATGATCTTGTGGCGAATCAGGTCATTCAGAACGATCGTCAGGTGAACACAATGGATGTGGAAATTGACGAACTTTGTCTGGAATTGTTGGCTCTCCACCAACCGGCCGCCAGAGACCTTCGGTTTGTCACGACGGCTATGAAAATTTCCACGGAATTAGAGCGGATGAGCGATTTAGCGGAAAATATCTGTGAACGTGCTATTGAACTTAATGCCGAACCACAACTGAAGCCGTATATCGATATTCCGCTTATGGCCGAACGCGGCATCAAAATGGTGTCAGAATCCCTTGATGCATTTGTGAGAGGGGATTCGGTTCTTGCCAGACAGGTCCTCAACGAGGATGACTATATCGATGACTTGAATGAGCAAATATTTCGCGAACTCTTGTCCTTTATGATTGAAAATCCCCAAACGATCTCACGCGCCATTCGGCTGTCGTTTATTTCTAAATATATTGAACGCATCGCCGATCATGCGACGAATGTGGCTGAATTGGTCGTCTATATGGTGGAGGGAAAAATCATCCGCCATACGATTCCGACCTGAACAGCCGTTGTTTTAAGCTATCTTTTCTCTCCGTTCTCTTCGGTTCTTGCTTTCCTCTCTCCGCCTTCTGTAACTCCAAATTTACGTGGCTGTGATACGACTGTCATGTGTCCGGCGTACCGTATGCGTATGAATCCAAATCACCATACACCAGCGCATGCGGAAGGAGAACGCCATGCAAAAATGGATTGACACTCGTGGGGGCTCCCGTCGTTGTTCCAAAGAACCGTCAAACAAGAAACCTCCTCAGAATCACGGTTCCCTGTGGTCTCTCGTGTTGGCAGGAGGACACGGAGAGAGACTTCGGGCATTCACCGAACAATGGTTCGGTGCCTATCGACCCAAACAATATTGTGCTTTTTGGGGCAATCAATCGATGATTCAACATACGTGGAAACGGGCGAAAGCGCTCTGTCATCCCCAACAGGTCGTGACGGTGATGGATCAATCGCATTGGGGGTATGTGCGGACGCAATTGATTCAGGAATCCCTTGGCCGGGTGGTCTGGCAACCTGAAAATAGAGGAACCGGACCGGGAGTCTTCCTGCCCTTATCCTATATTCGATCGCATGATCCCAATGCCACGGTGGTGCTGTGGCCTTCCGATCAATTCGTCTTTCCGGCCGATCAGATGATTCAGGTGATTCGGGAAGCCGCAGCATTGGTCCAGGATCAACCGCAGCGAATGGTGTTGTTGACCGTTCCGCCTCAATCGCGAGAAAAGGATTACGGGTGGGTGATTCCAGGGGCACTTTTCCCTCATCCCGAAGGTTTTCAGGTCAGGGAGGTTCGGAGATTTGTGGAGAAACCACTGGATGCTCAGCTAGCAGAAGTCACCCAAGCAGGAGGCCAGTGGAATACCTTGGTGCTCATCGCCAACGTCCAAACCTTATGGGAAGCGGGTCGTCAGTGTATCCCTGAAGTGGTCGTGCCTCTTGAAAAACATGCGGGTGGGATTGGAACCTCAAGCGAACAACAGATTTTGATGAATCTCTATCGAACGATGCCCACGAGAAATTTTTCTAGCGATCTGTTGTCCCTGATTCCCCAGCAATTGAACATGATGGAACTGACAGGGGTGTATTGGAGTGATTGGGGAAGGCCTGAGCGCATCCAGGAAACGATGGCCTTTATGGGCCGGAATGTTCCCTCTGGAGAGAGTGGCGAGCAAAATCAAGTTTCTTGGATGGGATCTCAACAGGTCAAGATGTTTCGGGAGAGTTGACGTCTGTTTCGGGATAAGGGAACCTGATGTGCTCATTGAATCGGATGCCCCGGTAATTTCTGATGTTCAGGGAGGAATGACAGGAAAATCCAATCAATGACCATCCAGTTGATGTGGAATTGTGGAGAAATGATGGCATGCCTCAGTGGTGTTTCGAATGTGTATTAAGGCGCATGGTACACGACTGTTCTCATGATGCTGGCCAAGAACAGACGCCAGTCATGTCAATCAGGGGTCTTAGGTAAAGCGTATCCAGGTGAAAGAGGGGAAATGTATGGTCAAAGTAGTCTGCGATAAAGCGCTGGGAACAAACTTGAATGCATTACCACCGCCCGGCCGGAGTACGATCCAAAGTCGATGCAGCAGTTGTGGCCTGGAGTGGGAGTCTGCTCATTACGGAGAGGCATGCCCATTAAGGGAGTTGGAAATGGCGTTTCTTTCCGCGGATTGGTTTATGGTATTCAGCGAAGCCACCAGCTAATCGCGACAGATGGTGTGTTGGAATAACCGCAAAGAAAACAAGACTTGGCTTTCAGGGTTTTCAGAGTGCAGGAGCCTTGGTATTTTTCCCTTTCCAGTTTGCGACAAACCAATCTTGAGCCCCAAACGGTGCTTCGTCCGCTGAAGGTTTGACGCGAGTATAGGTTCCATCTGCTTGCAGCTGCCGCGTGTGCATGTTGTCCTTCAGATAGGGACGTAAGACGGTTTCAACGATGAAGGCTCGCAGTTTGGGATTCTCAATCGGAAACAGGATTTCCACACGCCGGTCCATATTGCGGGGCATGAGATCCGCACTGCCCAGGAATAAGTCATCGTTTCCGCCGTTGCGAAAATAAAAGCAGCGGGAATGTTCAAGAAATCGCCCCACGAGGGATGTAATGGTAATCGTCTGGCTGAGGCCCGGTATTCCCGGGCGAAGCCCGCACATCCCACGCACCAATAAATCAATCTTCACCCCTGCCTGAGAGGCTCGATACAAGGCCTGAATGCACGCCTTGTCAACGAGTGCATTCATCTTGAACGCCAGATAGCCGTCTCCATGTTGTTCCTGTCGAGAAATTTCCCGATTGATTCGTTCGATGATCTGCTCTCGAATACCGATGGGGGCGACGAGTAATTTTTCGTACGAGTCCTTTTTTGAATAACCCGTCAAAGCATTAAAGAGATCAGTGACATCCTCTCCTAGCACCGGATCACAGGTAAAGAAACTAAAGTCCGTATAGAACTTGCTGGTGGTGGGGTTGTAATTGCCTGTTCCGAGATGAAGATATCGACGAATGCCATCAGATTCCCGGCGGACCACCATGCAGACTTTTGCATGCGTTTTGAGTCCTAAGACGCCATAGACCACATGCACCCCTTCGTCTTCTAATTTTCTTGCCCATTCAATATTGTTTTCTTCATCGAATCGGGCTTTGAGTTCCAGGAGAACGGCCACCTGCTTCTCGTTGTGGCGGGCTTCCATGAGGGTGTCCACCACAGGGGAATTTATGCCCACTCGATAGAGTGTCTGCTTGATGGCTAACACATGGGGATCTAGAGCGGCTTGCCGAATGAAATCAACGACCGCTGAAAAACTATCGTATGGGTGATGAAGGAAGATGTCCTCGCGTTTGATTAATGAAAACAGCGATTCCTTTGAGTTGGGGTCCTGGAGAATATTGGGGTGATGTGGTGGAAATTTCAGGTCCGGGCGATCAATCGTTGTGAGTTCAAGTAAGTTCGAAAGGCCGAGACGGAAATCATAGGTGTACACTTGATAGGGAGCTAATTTGAGATTTCGAATGAGAATATCTTTGATGGAATCCGGCATATGACGGTCCAGTTCCAAGCGGACCACTGAGCCAAATTGTCGCAGATCAATTTGTTCTTCAATGGCGGACAGCAGGTCGCCGGCTTCATCTTCTTCGATTTCAAAATCCGCGTCACGGGTGACGCGGAAATAATAAGAAGCCTGAATGGTCAGACCGGGAAACAGCATGTCCAGATTGGCTGCAATGATGTCCTCCAGCCAGACGAAGTTTGTGCTTTCAGGTCCGGGTCCTAACCCCAATTGCTCATCGTCGGAGACCTGGGATTCGTCTGGTATCCGGACAAGGCGCGGGAAAAGGGCCGGAACCTTAATGCGCGCAAAACATTCTCCACGCTCCGGGTCTTTAGCCACGACGGCCAGGTTGACCGTTAAGTTGGATATATGGGGAAAGGGATGACTGGGGTCAAAGGCTAACGGGGTCAGTGCGGGAAAAATTTCCTTTCGAAAATACCGCCGGAGCAGAGAACGTTGTTTAGGTTTGATATCTTTGTAGGGAAGAATGCGGATGCCCGCCTCCACCAGGCAGGGTAACAAATCATCCTGCCAGCACCGGGTTACACGGGAAAAGCTCTGCAGGAGGGCTTCACGGCTCTGCCCCAATTGATCCGAAGGACTCATCCCATCCATCGCGGCTTCTAATACCCCGCTGGACAATTGTTCGCGCAAGCCGGAAATCCGGATCATGAAAAATTCGTCGAGGTTATTAAAGAAAATTGAAAGAAACTTCACCCGTTCCAGGAGGGGATGGCTCGGATCTTCCGCCTCTTCCAGAACGCTTATTGAACTCCACAGCCAACTCAGTTCCCGGTTCAGATACAGCTTGTGGTCATCAAGATTATGAATGACTTCAGGTAGATTCAGCGCATCCGATTTTGTCTGATCAGTCATGACCTGGTCTCCTGTTATGCATGAGAAGACATTCTACCTGATTGAGGTATTTAGGCCCACCATGATCATTCCAATAAAACGGGTAGATGAAGAGGCAAGCGGGTTTAAGGAGATTTGGCATAAGGCTTTACAATCTTTTCCCTTGTTTTTCAAGCTTTTTCCATTGTTCCGGGATTTGCTGATATACCAGAGATTGCCGGTTTCGTAACCGTTCAACCATCAGTCCGGTGATATAGGCTATGCCAGCTCCCCGGGAATGTGGTTTGAGGGCGAGGAGCCGCTGCTCAGCAACCACCGCATCTTGATGTTGTCCCAGCAAATCCTGCGTGTGTTTCGCTTGTTGAAGAAATCGTTTGGCACGTTTCCCAAGCAAGGGCTCGGCAAGCTCAAGAGCATATCGGGCTCGTTTCAAGAGGATTCGAGTTCGATGCAGTTCAGGTTTTGGGAAAAGGCTGTTTGACGTATTCACAAAATCCTGAAGTTTGTGAAAGGCTTTTCTCGCCAACTCAACAATAGTAAGTGGAGACGGTTGAAATGGTAAATGGGTGAGTGAATCTTCAACATGATTCAGGAGATTGAGATAGCGATCGCTGCGCAATCCCTCAAGAAGCCCTGCGCGGGCAATAGATCTCTGATCTTCAAATTTGTTAAGAATCGATTGAAACGAACGCTGTTCATTTGGAGAGAAGTCATGGAAGTTTTGCCGAAAATATTCAAGGAGGACATCCCAATCCCTGACCTCGCCCAACAGGGATCCAATCCAGCCCACCTCCTGGCGGACATGTGCGGTCCATTCGGGTGCGAGAAAAGATCGCACGGCTCGAAGGATGGCCCTGATGCGGCGCGTGGCGACCCGCATTCGATGGAGGGCTTCACTATCCCGACCCAATCGAGTGCCGGGATCATGTTGCAACACCTGAGAGAATTGGGCATGAAGTCTTTCTCGAATATGTTCGGTCGGTGGTGCTGAAGGATCACTCAGTTCAAAGGAAAGAGGATAGGGAAGTTGTAATGCCTGAAAAATTTTTGGTTGTAATGACTTCTCCTGCGCCCCGGCATGAATCAACGTCTTGTGGATAGACATGAGCTGAGTTTCCGTGCCCTCCTGTACCTCAACCTCTAATTCCTGGAATGTGAGGACAACCTTTTTGTCCTTGATAAGAGCCACGGAGTCCTGAACAACCTCGGCAATGACCTGGTTATCCTTTTGTATCCGTAAGCCTTTTCTCTTTGTCCGAAGTTTTCCCAGTTGAACGGCCTCATGTTTCCTAAAAAAAGCCGTTAATAAGTCATGGAATTCCCATGGAATGTCACGACAGCCAGAATCAATTTCCAGTTCCAGTCGAACGGCGCCGCTCGGGATTTTCAACTGCCAGACCCCGTGAGAACGTTCAACTCGTTTTCGAAGCGTCAGGCCCAAATGGCCAAGTCGGTGATGTTCGGTGTCAAAATATGTGGAGGTGAACACGCGAGGCGGGATTGGCTCCCCCATGTTTGGAGGTAATTGGAAGCGGGGCGGAATACGAAACTTAATTTCGTGTTCAACGGTTTGTTGAATTTTCCATGGCATAGAAAAGCCATCCAATAATTTCCAGTGTGCAGTAGATTGTTTGAATGGGATATTCTCGTAATTGTATTGAAATCAATACTATAGGGAAATGATACTGTCTCAAAAAAATTGGAAAAAGAAAGAAAAGGTCTCATTCTACCGAAACGGATCGCAAAAAAGTGTGAAATTTTTCCCGCAACGGCTTGTTTTTTAACGTAAAAAACCAGGGTAATCCCTCGTTCGGTGCCCTATCAGGGCGGCATTTGTCTGTTGAGGCCTCGCCTCATGAGGGATTCTGCCGGGGAGTGTTGAAAAATGCCGCTGTGCCTGCGCTCCCGGCCTTCGTGGCCGAAGCTACTTCGGCGGAGTAGCCTCGGCAGGCAGGCCAGTGGCGTTCTCCGAACCCGTGAAACGTGAGACGGAAAAGGTGTCAGGGTGCGTCGGCGTAAAAGCCGGAGGAAAGTAGCGAATGAAAGAGTCGTACAAGGTAAGACCTAGAGCATTTTCAGTTTATGTCTTTACATAACCTGAGGACGCGAAGTAGCGTGTGCATTCGTCGGGTGTGAAGCGGTCAAGCAGCGTGCCGATGTCCTTCCAGAG
>WHTE01000100.1 GCA_009377845.1 Nitrospirales bacterium
AGATATTGATGGCATTGTCAGGTATTGCGCAGAAGTGTATCAGGAATCACGAGAGGCTTTTCCACCAGAGTATTTTCAAAAACACCCACACAAGAAATTTCTGTTTCCCATTCTTGAAGGTGGGGAGTTCTGCCGCCACCCGGCATTGCTCCGGCTCATGGTGTCCCGCCCCATTGTCGATGCGGCAGCGGCTTATTTGGGGACCGTGCCCAAGTTGATGGGAGCCAGGCTCTGTTGGTCGCCCGAAAATGAAACGGCTCGATCCAGCCAACTCTTTCATTTTGATTATGAAGATCTCAGGCAAGTCAAAGTTTTTATTAATATCTTCGAGACAAAGGAAGACCAGGGACCGCTTACGTTCCTCCCTGCCGATATATCCGAGCTAGTACAGAAATCCATCGGGCGTGTGCTTGGCCGTGTTCAGGACGAACGAATCTACGAGAGAGGGGGAAGAAACCATGAGCTGAAATTAATAGGACCTCCCGGCTCAGGGGCCTTCCTGGATACTTCCCGGTGTCTTCATTATGGAAGCCGGTTTAACCGGAGAGATCGATTGGTCCTGATCATCCAATTTCTCAATTTCTACTCTTCTTTCCGACCAACGGCTCCATTCAAAGTGCCTCCCGACCTTCCAGGCTTCACGCCGGATCTTGTTCAGAAGCTGGCATTAGGAATCCATTGATGGAATTGCCTTTCTCTCCGATGACACTCTGACATATATGACTATGAGTACTCTGGAACCTCAATTGTGGTACCAACCTGGATCATAGATCTAATTTTGGATTAACGATAAGGGGTCCTGTTTATGGATCAACGTTCACTTCTGAATTTTCAAGTTTCACGGGAAGAAATTTCCTCTGCCTTTGAACTATTCGTTCGTCGTCACTATCACGCCAGCGATATTCGTCGGAAACGCAGGGTTTTTCAATCTTGGCGCAAGAAGTTCGGCGATTATTTAAGACAGAAAATTTTCTCCGGGTTAAAACCATCCTTCGGGGGTTCCCAACCCACAATCAAAGCGGCATATGAAAGCTTATGGGGGAACGGTACTCAGTGAGCATCTGAGCAAAGAAGGCAAAGCCACTCCGTGCTTATGGGGCGATGACAGAATGCTTGCGAGAGGCATTGGGACCAAATCAGTGCACCACATGTTGCTCAAGCGCTCGATTGAGACAGTGAAGCCCGAAAGTGTGCTTGAGGTTGGCAGTGGTTACGGTATTAATCTGTTTGTTCTGGCGGGATATTTCCCTGGAATTCATTTTTCTGAGTCGAATTGACGAAGCATGGTGTTCTCGCCGCAAAAAGCATCGGGAAAATGCCTTCCATGCCTAAGGAAATCGTTGACTTTTCCCAGGATCATCTTGTGGATACGACGCCCATAGACGCGTCAATTTCTTTCAAGGGAACGCCATGAAATTACCATTTTCTGATAACAGCTTCGATGTGTTGTATACCGTGCTGGCATTAGAAGCGATGGAAGAAATTCGCCACCAGGCCCTTCAAGAGCTTGCAAGAGTCGCAAGAAAATACGTCATCATGATAGAGCCGTTTTTGGATTTCAATAATAGGAGTATTCGGTACTACTACCATAGTAGTCAGCAATATTTCCGCGGAAAAATTGATGAATTGCAACAGGACGGCCTTGAGCCCATTGTGGTTTATTCCGACTTTCCTCACAAAATCTGCCTGCAGCCGGCACTGGTCATTGCCAGGTCGATGTAATCCGCCTCGTATTAACAGTTTGGTTGATACTCATGCTTGGGATATATAGATAATACCGAGGGTACCTTCCGTCTCGCCTCACGGTGGTCCTTCTCTGCAGAGGCAGGAATACTGAATAGAGATAGGCGAGAGATCCCTATTCCTTAAAACGAAAAATCTTCCCACACATAATTTATGGCTTGTTGTTCAGCCAGGATTGAAACATTAATATGCTCCAAATGAGGGTATCATGATCCTGCCACCCGGAGAGATGTTGTCGCCAAATTCGACGAACGACTTTTCCATTAAAAAATCCTTGCTGGTTCAATCGGTTTTCTTCAAGAAGATCCTCCGCCCAATCGCGCAAGGAATCGCGCAACCATTCAGAAATGGGCAAAGCAAATCCTTGTTTCGGGCGCTCAACATACTTTAAAGGCAGATAGTGTTGAAGGACCTTCTTTAAAATATATTTTCCGGTCTTCTGAGGAGACACACACATGGAAGCCGGCAGACTCCAGGCAAATTCTACTAACCGATAGTCCAGCAATGGGCAGCGGATCTCAAGTGAAACCGACATGCTGGCCCGGTCAACCTTGACCAAAATATCGTCAGGCAGGTAGGTGCAAAAATCGAAAAACCGCATGCCATGAATTGGATCCTTCAATGAGGGCCACATGCCCGGAGTGTTCAGGAAGGTTGCTATGCGGGGAGTATTCGGAAGCAGGTCTTGAACGTTGGGATACCGGACATACCGTCGAGCCATCAATTCCACCGGGGTAGAGGCCGGAAGCCATCTGGATTTTTTTTCCAGCTTGGCCCAAGGTGAATTTTTTGAGTTGAGAGCGGGTGAGGAGCCGGGCCTGCAATACTCTTTGCCCATCCAGGCGATTTTTGCCGCCTGCTCCATGAGGGTTGCGGAAATTTTCCGTGCCGGGAGAGGAACATGTTTCCACTGATTCCAACGTTGGAGACATTCCTGGTATCGCGTATATCCCGCGAACAGTTCATCCCCACCGTCTCCTGATAGCGCCACCTTCACGCGTTGGCCGGTCATTCGAGAAATCGCCAGCGTGGGAATTTGCGAAGAGTCGGCGAATGGTTCATCGTAGATTCCGGAGAGTTCTGGAATGATGAATTGTACGTCTTTGGGTGTCAGATAATACTCTGTATGATCCGTTCCCAATTGCGCCGCAACGGCTTTAGCAAATGGGGCCTCATTATATTTTTCTTCCCAGAATCCAATGGAAAACGTTTTGACGGGTCTGGTACTGGCCAGTTGCATCAAGGCCACCACTGTGGTGGAATCGATTCCTCCGGATAACAAGGCTCCCAGCTCAACATCCGCGATCATGCGTTGACGCACGGCATGCTGAAGGATGTTGCTGAGTTCCTCCTGCGCTTCCTCGAAAGTGCCGGAAAAAGCATGCTGTTCCGCATCCCTGGCAACCTGCTGAGATGACCAATAGTGTTGAGGCTCAAGGGTCCATGGAATCGTATCGGGGCTGATGGACATGAAACAACCGGGTGGCAATTTTTTGATTGACTGATAAATAGAGGAAGGAGTAGGTATCCAGGAATATTGCATATAGAGAGCAAGTGCGCCACGATCAATGTTCGCGTCAAAGTCCGGATGGTGCGTTAGCGCTTTGAGTTCAGAGGCAAAAATGAACGTGTTTCCGGACCAGCCATAATACAGCGGTTTTTTGCCTATCCGGTCACGAGCCAGTGTTAAGGTGTGTGTAGTGATATCCCAGATGGCGAATGCGAACATGCCGTTGGCTCGCTGTAAGGCTTGTGTGATTCCCCATTCCTCTATGGCGGTGAGAAGCACTTCCGTATCGGAATGGCCGCGAAACTTGCATCCGGCTTGTTCAAGTTCCCTTCGTAACTCCTGAAAATTATATATCTCCCCATTAAAGGTCAGGACAAAGCGCCCGCTTGTGGATTGCATCGGTTGGGATCCAGCAGGGGACAAATCCTGAATGGCTAAGCGTGTATGACCCAGGCCGATTTGGGCCTTAGGGTCACACCAGATATCCGAATTATCCGGGCCACGATGATTCAGTGAAGAAGTCATGCGTGACAAGACTGTGCGTATCCAGCGTTCATTTTCATTTTTCTGTCGATGAAAAAATCCTGTGATTCCACACATTCGCGTTTTGCCTTATTTGAAATGGGAAATTAAATCTGCCGTAATCTTCCTCGTATGATGGCTAAGCTGAAAATGGCGGGGAAAGGGGCGATTGAGAAATTCTCGAGTGCCGAGTACAGATGATAACTGGCTTGGAACTATTTCTGTGTTAGAGGGTATTCAAATCCGAGCCGGCGTAACATACGCTGGGTCTTTTTTTTAACTCGTACACGGGCAAGGCGGATGCGCCAGGTGTTCTCGAGCCACCACAGGCGACGTTGAATAGTCTGTAGGCTTGGGCCTTTCCCTACATCAATCTGCCGGGAGAAGGTGGTGGCGGGTTCTCCTTCCTGAGGTTTGCGTGCAACAATTCTGATATGGCGAAAATCGCTGCTGCGGTGAGGGTCCAGTTCGCATTCCAGCAATTCGAATCCCGTGGTGCGAATGTAGCGTGCGGTCGTATGCACGGTCAGTTGAAATTGATGCGCAGGCCCTGAATCAAGCGTGGACCGTTTCTTGTGCCGAACCGGATGAAGAACATCCTTTTCGTCCAGGAAGAGATAGCCGCCTGGCTTGAGTACGCTGAAAAGCTTTTCCAGAAGCAGGCGAGGGGAGAGGACGTGGGCCAGGACATGATGGTTGAGCACGTTCACGACATCAACTTGTCCGTCCTGTGGTAGAGGAAATTGATGGAAACGAGAAAACGGTAAATCGAACACGTTGGAGAGCCCACGAACGTGTCTGGCATAATTGGCATTGGCCTGAAAGGGTTCGACGCCCAGGACTTCTGCCCCCTCTGCTTGGAGGATGGCGGTCAAAGCGCCGGTGCGAACCCTTAATTCCAGAAATTTTTTTCTGCGGGGGGCAATGAAGCGTTTGATGATTTTGATGCTCCAGTGTTCCGCGAGGATCTCCTCTTTCCGGCGATCTTCATCGGGTGGAAAGGCAGAGCCTGCCCTTTGAAGGGACCCTGGGTCGTTGACAAAGGTGTCTTCATAAAAGTTGTCCAAAGCTGTCGCGGAAAGCTGCGGCCAGGCATATATGAGCTGGCATTGTGTGCAGATGACCAGGGGACATGTTTCCGCTGAGCCTTCAACTAAGACCAAGGCGTCCCCGGAATGACACAGGTCGCATCCGCCAGTGCGGACCGGTCTGGTTTGTTGCTGAGAACGGGAAGTTACCTGGGTGTTCTGCATGGACGATCGCTCATGAATTATCGTCATTCGTTTCATATTCAAATCGGATTCAGCAGTGGACTTCCGTAAATTACCCAATACTCCTCAAGGACCGAATCCTGTGAGGTTATTCCCCTTGAGGGAGAGCGTTGGCCGAGGGTTGTTGGGATGAAAAAATAAACTCAGCCAGCTTGAGGTCCCACATGGTGTCGATACTGACCAAATGTTCTTTGAGAACAAGAGCTCCCGTTCGCCGGCCCATGATGGTCTTTTCTTCAAGAAGACAGCTTCGTGTCATCACATACGCGACCCCGTTCCGGTGATAGACGGGATTCAGTTGTTGCCTGGCAATGATCCGGCATCCGTTGGGGTCATAATAGCCGATTCTGTCCGAGTCGAGCGTGAGTTGTTTGAGGGGGTGTGACTTGGAATCGGTCTCGGACAGAGTCCACACCGCGTCCCACTCCCCGGTTACCAGCATCTCGATAGCCCGGATGACGTGCTCCGGCCGACGAAGAGGAGACGTCGGCTGGAGCATGACCACGATGTCGTATCGTACCTTGTCCAAACGTTCCATCTCTTCCAGCGCATGGATCAAAACGAGGGCGTCCGATATCCGGTCCCCTGAGAGGTCGGGTGGCCTTAAGAACGGAGCGACCAGGCCTGACTTTTTCGCGATCTCGGCAATTTCAGGATGATCGGTGGAGACCACGGCCCGGTCGATGATGGGAATTTCTCCAACCAACTGTCCGACTCTGGCGACAAGTGGAACACCAAGGAACGGAGCCAGGTTCTTGAGGGGGATACCTTTGCTGCCGCCCCGTGCCGGACACACGGCCAGGATACGTTGAGTGCCTACCATTGGGTTCTTTTGGCGATGACGATAACTGCATCGGTGAAACCTGCTTTTTCCAAGGCAGTCATATAATCAGCTTCACAATTGGTGAATATTTGGCGAAATTGTTCGTTCCCTCCAGGCTTTTCCTGGGTAAGCCAATTGAGATGATTCTCGAGTCCGTATCGTTGATGAGGAATCAATTGTTCGGGATAAATATTTTCTTCCTCAAGCAACCGGCGCAGGGATTTGGAGGAATAGACGTACGGGTGTTGACGTTGAAAATAGAATTTTCGATAGGCCTTTGAGCCATAGAGCGTGAGCAAGGGGTCATCGAGTGAAGGGACTTCGATGATCATTCTCCCCTGGGGTGTCAGACAGGTCAGGCAATTGTTCAAAAACTCTCTTGGATCGACGATATGTTCGAGAACATGAAATAGACAAATAAGGTCGAACGTTTCCCGAGCGTTCCGGATTTCTTGGAAAGCGGAGAATTCACGAAGTCCTGTAAGGGTTTTCCGGGCGGCTTGAGTGTTTTGATCGATTTCAAGTGCTGAGAGACGAAGGGACGGAAAAACCCCCGAGACATGAGCGAGAAAGGCTCCATCGCCCGCTCCGATTTCCAGGATGCTCTGTATTCCCGAAAAGCAATGTTGAATTTTCTCAAACCTTCGGAGGATCACCGACATCGTTCGTTTGTATTGGGAAAGTCCTAAGGCTTGTACCCGCGGTACATACGAAACGTAATCCATCTTTGGTATCGGAAACAGGCATGCGAAATCTGCCGCATTGTTGATGTAGACGTCATTGTCGTTGGAATCGTAAATGCCCTGTTGCAAGAGGGAAAATGGTTCTCGATTAAAAGGTGCGGGCAGGTGCTCAATGGTTTGAGGCAAGGACATTTTGGTTCTCCTGAATATTTCCCATGATCGCTCTGAGTTCCCCCAGATTTTTAACGTGGAGCGGGGGTATTTGTCCGAAACGGCTGCTTTCACCCAGGATGACTCCCGCAAAGTGACAGCCCAATGCTGCGGCAGCCTCCCTGTCTTCCTCACTGTCTCCGACCAAAAGGATCTCATTTGGTTTTGCCTGAGTCAGTTTCTGGATGTGCCGTAAATTTTCCAGTTTACTTGCAGGAGCCCCGTATATCCCGGAGAAAAAGTGTGTGAGGTGTCGTAATGTCACAAGGCGATTGAGGGCTTTGGCCGGCGTTCTGGAGTTGAGGTATAGAGGGACCCCTTCATTCAACAGCCATGACAGGATTCCTGAAGTTCCAGGTACTTCCGGGCAGGTCTCAAGGGCTTGTTTCCAATGCACCGTATAGGAATCAGTCAATTGCACTCCACAAAGTCCAACCCTATAAAGTTCCGTTCAGTGGGAGAAATGGGTTGGCTTTTGCGCTCTTAAACACAGCGGGTTACGCATGGTCACCTGAGGAACTCGCACGAAACCTGGAAGAGCAGGCTTTTTAAGCTCCTCATGACTTTTCCAATGCTCAAGCTGGATTTACTCACATGTAGATCTGGTGAAGGCCCATGTGAATCATTTGTCAAAAAACTTTCGACATTTTCCTGTTCGGCTCCAGGAGTGGCAAGTGCTAGTCGACGTCTTGGTATGGCCCCTTTTTTCGCTGTTGTAGCCAACGCTCGAACGAGATTGGACTTTCCGTTGACCGTTTGCCAAGCAACATCCCTTCAACGCCAAGATCTTCATCGAGATCAGGCCAATGAATTCCGTAGCCTGCAGTGCTGATCTGAAAATTGGCCCGCTCGGTTGGTGTTCCATAGCTCAGACGTGGATACCAGCCGATAGGAACAGACACCGTACGACCGTCTTCAAGATCAACAGACAAGGTATCATCAGTAATCATCACCCTCACAATTCTAGACAGGACGAGTGTTACCACTGCAGAATGTGTCCCATTCATTTCTCAATGCCTCCAAATTCTCGCGCAGAATACGCTCAATGTCGCGTAACTCTTTACGACTATAACCGTGATTCTCCTCTAACGCCACATCAGGGTCAAGCCAGAATTTGGCGCTCCAATTCTCCCGGTCGACGTGCATATGTCGTCGCTCGCTGCAATCGTAGGAGTAAAAATAGATGCGATAGGGGCCAATTCGTAAGGCAATTGGCATAGTTTGGCGGTGGTCCTTACTCTAATTTGAGGCAAGAACGTTCCTCTTTTTCTGAAATTTTTCCACGATCTCTCTGAGTTCCTCCAGTTTTGTAACATGGAGTGGGGGTATCTGTCTGAAGCGGATGGTATTATCCAAGATGACTCCGGCAAAGTGACAGCCCAACTCAGCGGCGGCCTCCCGGTCATCCTCACTGTCTCCGACACAGAGTATCTCATCCGGTTTTGCCTGTGTCAGGTTTTGGATGTGCCGTAAGTTTTCCAGTTTACTTGCGGGGGCTCCGTATATCCCGGAGAAATAGTGAGTGAGATTTCGTAATGTCATAAGGCGATTCAGGGTTTCGGTCGGCGTTCTGGAGTTGAGGTATAAGGGAATCCCTTCACTCGAAAACCATGGCAGGATTGCTGAGGCCCCAGGTACTTCCGGACACCTGGCAATGGCTGTTTCGCAGGCGGCTGTATAGGTCTCGGCCCATTGTAACCCGAGAATCTCAGCACCGGGCTGTGGCGGAGTTAACCCTTTCCCTATGAACTCGCGGGCAAGTTCGCGAGTGATACCGTATCGATCCTCATTAGAACACCGTTGAAGGACTTCTGTGACGGTACGCCCGCTGTGATCATATTCCTTCACAATCTCGTAAAAGGACTGAACCTTTACCCGGTTGGAATCGACCAGTGTTCCGTCAAAATCGAATGCGACGCAAGCTATCATTTTGCATGTGGATCGGGCAACGGTACTTCGGGAGCCTTCTCCGATGATGGCTGTTGGGTGATTTGAAAGCGTCCCCAGTGATCGACCATCGTTTTCCGCTCTGATCGTTGCAATTTATTGATTCGTTTGTCGGCATAGAAGGAGTCGTTGTTGTAGTGAGTGGTGGAAACTTCTTCAAAAACAACTCCAGTATCGGTCCAAAAGGAATGCCATACTCCGGGAAGGATGAGAATGGTTTCACCGGGATGTAAAATCCGGGGGTATCCGTCAATGTTGACGTGGAGAATGCCATAGAGTATTTGAAACGTTTCCTCCTTCCTCGCATGATAATGCGAAGGGTGCCGCTGCCCCGGCAATTGGATGACGAGTTTTTTGCAATACTCCCGATTGATGCATTCGATAAGGACCGCGCCGGTTTGTCGAAAATTTTCAAGTCCGTAATGGTGCGAATATTCGACTTTAAACTCACTGCCTAATTGAATGTTGGCTCCGTTGAGCAAGGCTTTGACTTCGTGAATCGCTTGTTTAAGTGTCACAAGGCCTTGATTGACAGTGATTTCAACAGCGTGCCGCATGACCGGTTGATCCGGCGCCATGTCCTGGACGGCCGTATAGCCCTCTTTCCAAACTCCGCTTTCTATCTGCCCTTCGACGTAGGGCATGGCAAAATACACGAGGTCCCGTGTGAGTTCCCGGCCTTTTTTTATAGGCCGTTTGGCATAGACGCCCCGGCGAAGGCCATCCAGGGAGGCCTGTTCCACTTCGGAGGCTGGCGGTCGAGTTTTCGGGCCACATAACACTTTTGCCCGATTATAGGCTTCAAGCCAGGTATCCACTTGCTGCGATGTGGACGAGTAGGCATTCAACTTGATGGAATCGGTTTCCAGTCCGATGTGCCGCTCGAAAAGCCGGGCTCCGAATGCCACCGCAATTTGAACGGGGACCGTATCGCCGGGGTTTTCATGCGTGGACCAGCCGATGGGGATAGTGGGATATCGGTTGCGTAATACCTGTATTTGATTCAAGGTCAGCAGAGAGTCAGGAGTCGGGTACACAGACACGCAGTGCATTAATGCAAATTGCACGGCGCGATGTTGGAAGAAACTTACGACATTGTCGATGTCTTCCAATGTCAAACCTCCAGTCGAGCACACTACCGGCGGCCCGGCGCCGGCAATTTCTTCCAGGAGCGGCCAATCCTTAGCTGAACAACTGGCGACCTTCAACACATTAAAACCCATGTCGACCGCAATATTGACAGACTCTTCATCGAAAGGCGTGCACATCGCTAAAAGCCCCTGAGCCCATACTTCATTGAGAAGTGTTTGAAACTGAGCCTGGTCCAATCGAGTGGATTGAAATCGTTGGATGTATTTAAGTTCGCTGTTCGATTGATGACTGGGATGGATAAACGTGTCGAGCTGGCGGAACTGGAATTTAATCGCTGCCCGGACTTGCCGGTGTTTGACCACTTCGGCCATTGATTGGATAATTTTCAGGCCGTGTTCTACGCTTCCCTGGTGGTTGTTGGCCATATCCAATATAAATAAATCATGGAAATCGAAATCTTGGTCTATCATGATTTTCCCCTTCCTCTGAAGATCTATAGGATTTCCAGTGCGTGAGCCGTATAACCTTTCCGATAATCGATGCGTACGGTTCGTTTCTTGGCTGACGAGAGGTGCGCGGCGGCAACCACCAACATGGTTTCCAGGCCTCGGTCTAAGGCGAGAACGGAATCTTTTTCTTTGCCTGTCATCACGGACTCGATATGCTGCAATTCCCAGATAAAATCATCGGGGCGCGTTTTTTGAATGGTGCGGAGTTGGCTGGCATCCTTGCTGGTTTTCCATTCGACTCTATCGACTCCTGGTTGATGTCCGATCGTGAGTTCCGCAAACCCGTCACTTCCTTGAATCCTTGCCCATTTTCGGAAAGGGGAGGTGATGACGTCTTGCACCACCCGCCCAATTAACCCTGTCTCGGTTGTCAGGCTGAGCAAGCAGAGTTTATCGTACTCCACCATATCTGTCTGGACATAATCCAGCGTCGCGGACACTTCGGTGATCCTGCCCTTGCCCAGTCCTCCGCTCAAAAATTGCCACAAGTTGATGGCATGGGAATGTTCCCCGCTGGCCCCTCCTCCCCGTTTCCAAGACCCCAAATAACTGTCTTGTGGACCCTGCAACCATGGATGGGCCGCGAAGATGCCGCCCCAATGTTCCCGAAATTCCACGTCGATGGTTTCAATGGTCGATAATTGGCGGCCGGCGCGGAGGGTTTCCTGTGCGGCCTTTCCCACGACGTGGTCATATCCTACGAAGGCCAATGTCCCAGACTCGGTTACCATATTTTGTAATGTTTGGGCCTGTTCCAAGTTCGGAGGACAGAGGGGTTTTTCCACGAGAATGGCTTTGGGCTTTTCCTCAAGAGCTGCGAAGGCCAGGGGAAGGTGGGAGTCCGGAGGAGTTCCAACGACAATAAGATCGAACTCTCCTCGCGGAGCCGTTTTGACCAGGGAAAGCTTGATGGCCTCATCCCATTTTCCATAACGGGTAGGATAAATGGTTTGTTTGGTTCGATCCAACGCCCCTTGGTCCACATCGCATATGGTGACGTTCCATCCCAGGGAACGGGATGCATGGGCCAGGTGATTGCCGATGGACCCGGCTCCAAAAATTTTCACGTTATACATGGATCCTCCTTAGAGTGTTCATCAGTTCCGGTATGTGGGTGGATTTCCATATCCGCATGATTGCGATGGTGGACATTCTTTATTCTTGAGTAGTTAATCAGGAAAAACTTCAAAAATATTGTTGCGCAGGGGCTTGACTCGTGTGTGTTGAAACCTTTTTAACACATCTTGGAATCGCACTATGCGTTCTTCGATGTGCGCCAGAGTGATTTCAGGAAAAATGTGATTAAGGTAATTATACCGTTGCGACCGGTTTTGATTTCCCATGCGAAATTGCGCATTGAATTCACGTCGTAATTTTCTGCCGAAGGCATGAGATTTTGCGGCTAAAACCGTTCCCCAATTCGGGGGCGATGGTGAAAAAGCGTCGTCGAATGTTTCCAGGGTCTTCACGACGTTTTCTGAAGAAAAAGGCCCATGGAGAGAGGTGAGATACTGTTCAATTAACCGGGTTTTCGCTTCGGAACCATTTTCCTTCGCCGGCTGGCCGGATGAAAGGGCTGTTTTGACGAGTTCAATTAATTCCCGGGATGAGGTCGCCTGACGGCTAACGGCATTCGGCAGTTGCTTGTCGAAACGGTCGGAGACGATCGGCTGATAGGAAAAGACGGGCCGCCCCAATAAATACCCTTCCAAACCGGTGGTGCAACTATTATGAATGATGGCATCGGCTGCCAAGAGCCAGGGAATAACATGTCCTTCTATATGCACTTGGACATTTGCATGTCCGTTTGCGGCCTGCTTCCATGTCTCGTGGCTTTCAGAGGGATGGGGACGGATCAGGATGGTATGAGAGGGAAAGGTTGCGGCCATTTGGCCTACCATTTCCTGGAAGTGCTGGAATAGCGCCAGCCGGTGTCTGGCCATTCCAAGGTCGAATTCGTCCACGTCCGATGGTGAGACCCTCGCCCGGTCCAGTGCCTTTTTTTCATCGCCTTTGTCGGGTCGAAAGTTATTGAGTTTGCCGAAGTTCGTGTTGATCAGAATGATCTTCCCGAATTTTTCATTGATGGTTTCCACATGTTTTGTCCAATAGGGGCGCAGTTCTGGCCGCAGTAAATCCACGCGTGGATTTCCTGTTATATGGATGGGCATCCCATTGTAATTGTGTTGTATTTTCCAGATTCTGGCATTTTCTGGCCCCCACGCTAAATAGAGATTCGGCTGGGGAAATACTATGGAGCCCAATTTTTCTTTCACATACACTTCCGGAGAGCAATAGACGATCGCTTCCTCGTCTGCTCCCACGAGGGTGTGACCTAAGCGAGCGAGAAGTTGCGCTGTGATTTGATTCCGGTTGTGTAGATTTAAAGGGAGGTAAATAGATTTTGGTAAAGATGCGAGATTAAGGTTAATTTCGCGTTTGGCTCCGAGGATAACTGAAAAGCCACGTTCTGTGGCGAAACAAGACAGTAAGACTTTCGCATCGAATTCCCGGTTGAAAATTTCAACGGGGAGAGTCAGTTGTCGTCGAGGTTTGGACATGCTTGACAATGAAATTACAATTTAAAAATCGCAATGGATTTTCAGTATTGATCAAAAAATCCCAGTGTTTCTTTAACTTTTTTGGCGACTGTCTCGGATTCGTTTAATGGTGTGCGTTTTCCATTTTCGATGGGTTCTCCGAAAGGGCGAGCGATGCCTTGTTTGATCAGTGACTCGTGAAACATATGGAGATCGCGGCGAGGCTGAATAAACCCGGCCCGAATCAGGCGGGCGCAAAGCCGTTCGATCCCTTGTTGGGGACGAGCGGTTCCCCGTTTATTTAATGGTTGGGAATGTGCCCGCTGAACAATCCTTTCACTGAGCCGCACTTTCCATGTTGGTGAATTTTCCGGAAGGGGGACAATATACACCGGCTTGCCCAAGGAGACGGCCTCCGCCAACATCGATTCGCTTTCTCCTGTGACGATAATCACGTCTGCGCCCGCCAGGTAGGCGAAATAGGGATTGTCAGATTGATTTGGCTGCCATTTATGGACAAAATGATCAGGAGCCAAGGCTGACTCAAGAGCGTGACTTAGGTCTTTGCCCGTTCTGGGAGACGTGACTGCAAAGATCTTCCCATGGCACTTTTTGGCTAAGTCTTTGAGTTGGTTTCCAATCAAGCGAGCCATCTCCGGTGTAAATTTGAACCGTGCGGTAGAACCTCCTACGACAAAGACTATGCGAGGATGTGGAGCGTTGCCGAAAAGATTTGGCCACCGCTGCCTGACGGTCTCCAGGCTTTCTTGGGATAATCCGTTCAACGGGGCGAGTGTCTCAATCCGGTGAGGATGCGGCGGAAAGCCGTAATAGGTTGGCGTAATCACGACATCAA
>WHTE01000101.1:0-12632 GCA_009377845.1 Nitrospirales bacterium
GGAAAAGGTGAAGGACTATATTCAGGAGCACGGCATTCCCTATGCCGTGCCGATCGACAATGAATTCCGGAACTGGCGGCAGTACCGCAATCGCTATTGGCCGACGTTGTATCTGATCGACAAACGGGGAGTGATCCAATACACGCGGATTGGTGAAGGCGGTTATGAGGAAACAGAACAAACCATTCAGCGGCTGCTTGCCGAACGGAAATAACCAAAATCTTTGGGGAGTGTGAGGCAGAGATCAGGATAAGAGGTGTTTCACCCATGAATTCAGGTCGCAGAAGCGAAGACACTCTTTCCTTCCCCCTGATAACTTTCAAAGACATGTTCAAACACGGCAGTCACTTTGCCCTGATACAATTCAGGGGTGTAGGCCCTGGGCAATCCTTCATCCAGCGCGTCCTCGATGGCGAGCCGGACTTGGGCGCGCGCCTGGGCTTTCTGCCGCCAGTTCAAGACCAGCACGGTCTTGAGTCGGTTCAAGAGTTGCCGGGCCACTTTCTTCACTTCGGCCTGCTCTTCCCATCGTAAGTCTGGGCCGGGGCGGGTCAAAATATCGAACACTGTCAGTTCTTCCTCGGTCAATTGTTCGCGCACGTGCCTTTGTTGTTCAGTCGTTAAAGTTTGGCTGAGGGCAACCAACTCATGAAAGAGTTCTTCAATATTCCGGCTCCCTGCGTTATAGGAAGCGATCAGTTCCTCAAATTTGTTCAAATAATCAGCTCGTGTCTTATTCACTTGGATAAGCCGTTCAAGTTGCGAGCGAATCGCCACTTTGAGCTGTTCCAGATCAACATGTTTGGTTTTCGATTTGTGAAAACGACTTCCCAACCTCTCGAAATCGATCTTGCTGAGATCCAAAATTCCGTATCCTTTTTCGCGTTCTTGAATCGTAAACCCATCTGCGGCGACGGATTCATCAAGCAAACGATTCACCTCCGCAAGAACGCCGGAAATATCTATCGGTTGGCTCTCTCCTGTCTTTTCTCGAATCGCATCAGCAATCGTATTCAGAAGGGATAGACCAGAGGTGAATTCCGCCACGGCAGGGTCAGGTTTCACAGCTTGGAACAGGGCACGGACCAATCGTTCATGGGCTAAAAACTCTTTCCGGAGAGGATCAGGGGAGATCAGAGCCTCCACGGCCGTAGCCAAACCGTTCAAGCGGTCCAGGGTACCTGAAGGTATGGATTCAATCGTGTCCAAGGACACCTCATGTCTCAGGCAAAAAGCCTTAGCCTCCTCCATCGCCTTCCGCAACTCTTCCACCAACTGGGCTTTGTCGCGTACCGGAGTTGCTCCGCCCTGGCCCTTCCCATAGATGGCCAAGGCCTTTTCCAGTGACGCAAATACATTGGCGTAATCCACAATCAACCCGTTGCGCTTGCCGGGAAAGACCCGGTTGGCTCTGGCAATCGTTTGCATCAGGGTGTGATTGCGCATCGGCTTATCGAGATACACTGTCGAGCAGCTTGGCGCATCGAAACCCGTCAACCACATGGCACAGACAAATACCAGCCGGAGTGAATCATCGGGGTTTTTAAACTTCTCATCCAGGGATTCATCGTTCATCCGTTTCCGGTGAAGGGTGATGTCGAGGCCCAGCTTTCGCATCTGCCCAATTTCGTTTTGACCGGGGGAGACAATGACGGCCATATCGGTGGTGGTTAAGGTGTCCAACCGCTGCCGCAGTTCCTTTACCCGATCGGGGTCCGCTTTCGTCCCGTAGGTAGGGAGTGTGGCTAGGGCCTTTTCGACCGACGTTCGCTCGGCTTGCCAATGGTTCCGCACCTTGTCGTGCATACGAAGTGCCGTGGCTTTGTCGATGGAGACCACCATGGCTTTGCCTTGAAATCCCCGCCCGAGAAAATGTTGAACAATATCTTTTGCTACTGTTTCCAATCTGTCATCACGGGTCAGCAAATGGTATTGTCGGCCCAACTCCCGCTCAAGCCGCTTCTCCCCGTCTTCGCTCAAGTCAGCTTCATCGATCAGCTGGTAGAGATCCTCGTTCAAGGTGGGATTGTTCAACCGCAATTCGGGTGTGCGGTTTTCGTAATACAGGGGAACGGTCGCTCCATCTTCCGCGGACTGTTGGAAATCATAAATCGAGACATAATCACCAAAGACTTCTCGTGTACGTTCCTCACCGGCAATGAGAGGAGTGCCGGTAAAGGCCAGGAAGAGCGCATGGGGAAGCGCCGAGCGCATATTTAATGCAAGAGTGTCATACTGGCTTCGGTGGGCTTCATCGGTGAGGACAATCACATCCCGCCGGTCACAGAGTAATTCATCTGTCTGAAACTTATGGATGAGCGTAAAGACATAGCGATGGTTGCCTCGCAATAGTTCACGCAAGTGCGCCCCGTTCTGCGCGTGACAGGTATTCCCCTCGCTTTCGCTGACGGCTCCCATGGCTTTGAATGTCTTGGCAATCTGGTCGTCCAACTCGGTGCGGTCCGTCACGACCACAAACGTCCAGTTGCCGGGAATCGTGCGAAGAATCTTTTGAGAAAAAAAGACCATCGAAAAGCTTTTTCCCGAACCTTGCGTTTGCCAGAAGACCCCGCCGCGCCCATGCCCCGCCTGCCGGGCATCCAGCATCGAGGCAATGGCATTATTCACCCCAAGAAACTGGTGATTTTGCCCGAGCACTTTGATCAACCCGGCCTTGTGCTCGGAAAAAATCATGAAATTTTCGACTAGATCAAGCAGGCGGGGTGGATCGCATATTCCCCGCAGCATCACTTCCAAAGACACGCGGCGGGGTTCATCTTCCCGGGCAATGCGCTTCCATTCGAAAAACCGGTCCCAATCGGCAGTGAGCGAACCCACTCGGCTCTCGGTGCCATTGGAAGCCATTAACAACGCGTTATACCAGAAGAGGTGGGGAAGATCGGCCTTATAACAGGTCAGGTTATCGTCAAATGCCTGCTTGGCGGGAATCCCCGGCTTTTTGAACTCGATAATTATCAACGGCAGGCCGTTCACGAACCCCACCAGATCAGGCCGGCGGGTATACAGCGCGCCGGTCACACTGAACTGACTGACGACGAAGAAATCATTGGCCACAGGGTTTCGCCAATCCACCACCCGGACCCGTTCGGTCCTTTGTCCACCGTGTTCACGATCGGGAATCGAAACCGGAATGCCCTCTTTCAACCGGGTATAGACCTCACGGTTGGCGGCCGCCGGACTCATGGCGGAACGGTCACGTGTGAGATCTTCAATGGCGGAAGAAATTGCCTCTGGCGGAAGTAAAGGGTTCAACCGTTCCAGCGCGGCCCGCAGACGTGGAAAGAGAACGACCTCGACTTTCGCTTCCCGTCCCAGCGTCCCGCTCCGTCCAAACACTTCGTCCACCGCTGAAACGATGTGCCAACCTAATTCAGCAAAGACCTGAATGGCGGGCTGTTCAACCAGTTGATCTTCCGTGTAAGGGTGACCAGTCATCAATCGGCACTCATGCAATGTTTGACGAGTTGAAAGAAACATTCTTCAACTGCCATGCTTTTCACACCCACCAACAATGAACCTATCTGGTTGGCAAACCGACGGTTTCGAGGTATATGGTGATGAAGAAGAAGGAACATTTAGGGTGACAGGCCTTAATGTTTGATAGGCGAATACCCATCATAAGGGCAAGCAGAGCACAGGAAACTGAGTAAATGTACTCAATGAATTGTGGAAAGGCAAAGGAAAATTCAGGAGAAGAGGCCAAATTCAATCATAAACGATCCATGTTCCGGATCAATTCGGCAAATGCGAATGAACGGGGAGGTCTTTAAAAATGGCGGTTAGCCGCGAGCAGTGGAAAGTTCCACCGGATGAAGCAACGAAAATTCCTGGCCGCTCATGGGCTCGTATCCTGTTTGAAACCGACCGGACAATTCAACAAGGACACGTTGGTTGCGAGGAGCCGGAGGAAGGTTACATCGAACGACATGAGCGCTGAGGGTATGGGGTCCACCTGCAATGGCTTGCAACACATCGTGAATCAGATAACGAGGCGCCCAACCGAGTACGTAGTAATCATCCACCGTCTGTAGCTGAATAGCCGCGCCGGTGGCTGGATTATTGAGTTCAACAGATACCTGGAGGGGGTCGTTGGGTCTGAGAGTAAGCAGCCGGTTTTGTGAGGGGAGGTTGACATGTCGCCAGCCATGCAGGAAAAATCGACAGGCGAAGCTGCCATCTCTTCGGGTCTGAATTTTAGGAAAGACCTCCAGGTTGTCAGTCTGCCTTCCCCCTCCGCTGACAGCCAGGATTTCAAAAGGATCAGTGGTTCCAGGTGAAAGATCAAGCCGTTGAAGGTATTCTGCGTAATCGTCGCGTTTGGGACTCATGAGTCGATTTTGGAACAGCGGGAACAAATAACCAGACTCATACACTTCATGGAAATTGGGAAACGCGTCCAGAGGCTGGAAGGCAGCTTGCTTCTGGGCAGTCAAAGCTCCGTGGAGATAGGTAAACCGGTAAAAGGCGCCTTCCTCTTCAACATCCAATCTCCCGATCGGAAACCATGCCCGGCTGCCTGCCTCTTGCTGGTTCTTCAATCGCTTGTCTTGCCACGCTAAAAATAAAGTCTTCATGACAGAATCTCTTTAACTTGCCTGTAGGTCACTCGAAGTAATGCCTTTGCAAAATCTCGCTGGGCCTGCTCTATTGTTTCAGGGGGCACTCTGTCGACTGTATCACAAATAGCCTCCCACCAAATTCACCAAATAGCGGTATGGTCCATAAGTTGATCTTCGAAGTAGACGTGGGATTGGTTATCCAATGGTTTTCTGTTTAGCAAACTGGCAAATTGCCTTTTCGCCATGACATGAATGGATCCGTTGAATAATACCAAAAACCGCTGCATTTTGGATTTACGCCCTCATAGAAATCAATGAGTTGCGAATTTCATTTTTCCGAAAAATTCCATTATTCAATAGGCCTATGAATGTGTGGGTCGGAAATGTTTCCCAAGAAGGTGTTCAACTCAGAGATATAAGTGTGGACAATTAAGGTTTTTGCACTTGAGTTTTCTGGTTGTTTGGGCGATACTAACTGTAGCTCATCTACCATGTGTGGAAGGAGTTACGATGCCGCCTTCGGGCGGCATCAGCATTTTTGGCCTCCTGCATTTTGACAAGCCTCATATTCCTTCTGCAATTTCCTTCGTGTGTGATCCCTGGTGACAAGGTAAGCGGTCCAGGGCAACAGGTACTCCCCACGGTCGGCGAGGACAACCAGGTAATCTTCGGGTCCTAGCCAAAGGTGGATGCGATGTTCATTGTTTCGGATTGAGGTCCAGATTTTTATGGCTTTGGCATCGGCAAGCTCAATAATCGGTCGTGGCCATCGAATACGCTCGCAACGTCGTAGATCGGGATTCCTGTTAGCTTCATCATTGCCTTCTGATGTCATATGCCAGAAAGTCGCCTCTTTTCCTTGCGACAATGGATGACGTTTCAGACCCAACCGCCGACCTCGGAAGACTGGTTTATGATCAATAAAGTCCTGTTTGAAATACTGATACACCTTCTCCACGTACCTGTTCCACTCTCCGCCAGAATCCTCCAACAAGACGAGTGGCGGCAACCAATTATTCTGTTTCGTCACTGTGAACCTCCTGAGCTTGCCAGCGGAGGAGATTCACCTTGTCCTCTCTCAAGAGGGTTGTTTTCGTCAAACTGTACCCGGACCGCTGCTTCATACGATCAACTAAGGACTGTTTCCCTGCATTACCGTGAAGGCCTCGATTCAAATAGGAAACTGCGCCGATGAGCAAATCCGCAAGCTGAAGCTGCTCGATTTCGTGGGAGTGAACCAATTGCACCCGTTCAACGATCTCTCGCGAAAAGTCATACAGATTATGGCAGAGCACGTCATGGAGTTTCTTTACTTTCTCTGCACCGCGTGAGTCTTTGATATCAAGATAAATTCGATACTGGTCTTTCGGGCTAAGAATGACCTTCAGCATGTCGAAGTACATTTTGTAATACCAGGCATCATGATCTTGTTCGGGAAAGGCTCCATGGTTCAGTTTGGCTTTGTCGGGCACTACAAGCCCCCGGAAATGAAGATCGTCGTCATCGAAGAAGTAATCCAAAAGGTCAAGGTAAAATTGCTTTTTCCCTGGCGAAACCTTCGTCCATTTCACTTCAAAACCTGCCGCTACCGAATGCCTATGTTTGATCTCTCGAATGCGCACGGCAATCTCACGGGTTTTATCGAGAGGACACCAGATTGCACCCAACACCATCGCAGGTTGCTGGTCGTGCTCAAGATGGCAGGATTCGTCACAGTAGATATTGAAGATTTCGCTCATGTGGTTTTCGGTGTTTTGGTAGTTCGAATCATCGTAAGTTCGATAGCACCCGATAGTTGTCGGAGGGGCACCAAGTCGCGAGTTCGGTGGAGAATTGCTTTGTTTCAATCATCGCCCTTAACTCAAAAAATAATTGAGTGCTGGTAGCTCGACGATTTGTTTTTTTGGAGTAGGACCAAGACCTCACTCGATCATCATGCCGAACCTTTCCGCAAGTCGCTGGCAATGATAGTTATTCTTGTCGAGTGCGAGTCCGGATTCCACATACTCACGAGCTGCCCCTTCCTTATCAAGATGAATGGCGAGCCATGCCATTCTGGAATAATCGTTAGCGTCGGCTTCTTCGCGCCTTTTCTCGAGGGCAACCTCAATTCTTTGAGCCAGATTGCGTTTCTGGTCACGGTCGATTCCAGACAAAGATTCCCGAAGCAAATGATTGAGACGGTTTGCAGTATTTGAGAGATCAAAAAAAGGAACCGAACTTATTTCAGCGCGCGCTATAAAAGCATGGATCTCTCCCATCGCATCATCTGTTTTGTTGCAGGCTTGTGCCAATAGCAGCCAAGCATCGGCAGCATCTTCGCTAGCAGGGTCTATTTCCAGGAAACGCCTCAAGCATTCCTTGGCTTTTTCAAATCCACTCGGTGTTCCCGTCTCAATATGCCATCTAGCAAGTAACAGCCAACCTGGATGATATGCCCGACAAATCATTTCAAGAATTGAGGAATAATCATCAAAACTCTCCCCTTTCTCAATTCGGCGCGAGATATTCGCGATGAAATTCTCAACTCTCTTCGCCAAGCCTAAGCGTATGTCCCTTCGTTTAGCAGGGCCAAGCATTTGTAATACCTCGACATCAGATTGAATAGCTGATGTGAAAGGGCTCACATTTAACTTTTTTTTGCCAAAAACCGTCGCTACGAGGGGTAGGCTGATGAATTCTTGTCCGTCCGTTTGGTCGATTCTGCTCTCTGCCAGTGAGAACTGCAAAATTGACTCGATGCCCTTTTCAACTTCAAGCCTTTCCAAAGTTGAACGAAGAAGTACCGCTTCCAACGCCACGCGAGGAACCGAGGAATTCCAGGCAGAAAGAGTCAGGAATGCTCGCTGTGCACAAGGCGTAAGCGAGGCATAAGTACGCTCAAACAGCGTTGTGAGCAGCTCTTCACTTCCCGCCACCATCCGGGGGATGTTTCCGATACGACCTGCCTTTGCGACTTCGCCAAGCAAAATCTTAATCACATAGGGATGACCAGCTGATTCAGAAATTAGCTCGGCAAGGTATTTCTGGTTCAGAAGACTAGAGACTCCCAGATGAGAGGCTGTTTGCTCAATGAGAATTCGAGATTCCTCCTCAGTCATACCCATAACTTCAATTGGGTAATCTCCCTTGAAATCACGTAAACGTGTCGTAATCAAAACCTTGTTCGGTGATTTAATGAAGGCATCTATCCAATTGAACATCTCGACTGGATTTTGGGTAGTTTCGAAATTGTCAAATACGAACAGGCATGAACCTAAATCACTTTTCTGCATCTCATGTTCAAAAAATGCTCGAGCGTTAAATCCCTTTTGACTGGCTACCTCAGCTGATTGAACAAGCGTCACGTAGAGGGTGCTAATATCATCCGGTGAAACAACGAAGGGGCGGACTGGTTTAGGTCCTGTGAGCCGCAAATCCACATCTCTGGAGCTGAAGCACACAATTGCTGTATAGCGGCTCTGAAAATGTAGTCGATCTATAACTTTCAGTGCGAGAGATGTCTTACCAATACCACCTCTCCCCACCAAAGTGATTATCGGATGCTTATCGTCCATCAACAGCTTGAGTAAGTCTTTCTCAAGGTGGGGTCTGGATATATAGTCTGGAATCGCCTCTGGGACATTAGAGAACGTATTTCCTTTTGCTATGAGTTCCCCTTTCCCTTCTGTTTCACTAGGTGGCAATGTGCCAGGTGGAACCTGGTACGCGCTGGCATCCTGATATGTTTTGTCGTCTGTACAATAGGAAAGCATCTCGAACCGTTTTCCCGTCATCCCTCCGTTGGCAAAGAAAAAGTCCTTTAACTCAGGATCGCTCTGGATAAGGGGCACAAAACGAGGAGATCCGAGAAATATGTAGACGCCGTTCTGATAGGTGCGATCATTTTCCTTTTTTAGGAAGTCAAAGGGGCTTACGTTGATAGTTATTCCAGAGACTCGATACTTCCCAGAAAGATTGCGATACAAATATGCCCAAGGCAGGTTGAATAAAGAATGATTTGAAGCAAATAAGCTAAGGCTTAGAAATAAATTCTGAGCTACTGCGCTAGCCTTAAAGGGCAGAGTTGCTCCATGTGCTCTTGTGCCATTGCGAAGAGTCGTAAACAGTCGGAACCACCGCTTCATATCCGTTTTTGTCGGAAATTCTTCACTATTTATATGTAATTGATCCAGCACTGCTTTTAGGGAAGCAACGGACTCATATTGCCAGTCACCTGCTCGGCACAACTTGGTTAGCTCAGCTTGTTCGGTACGAGCATCCAGTAGTAAATATTGAGATGCAGGTCCTGTTAGAACATCCTCAAGAGCCTTCCCCCACTCTCCTAGTCCATCGGATTTAGCTACGTTATGCTCTAGGCGGTAGCGATTTCTATCTCTGTCGTCCTGAATAGCCGCGATGAAGCCAAGAACGGTTGTCTTTGCAAGCGTTTCTCCTGCCAGGAGGAGAGAGAAAAAGTATGTGAAATCTGATTCTGACTTTGCACTCTCGGCTCTTTGTAAGACTTGGTTGATAGCAGCGTGAGACATAATTCATCTCATCCTTTCCAGGGGTCCCCAGGACACTGGGGAAGCAACAGGTCATGGGTGTGGTGGAGAAATGCTCCGTTCTTCATTATTGAGCTCAATCCTTGAATCTAATCAGCGTTGCCCGTATGTTCCACAATGAATTTGGCGCGTTCGTAGAGTTCGTCAAATGTGAGAATCTCGGGATTGACTGTATTTCGTCTGAACAGTTCAAAGGTGTTACGTTTGGCAATTTTGTTTAACTCTTTGGTGTTCCCAATGACCAGAATACCTTTTGGTTGTACGGTATAAATTTTCTCTTCTTGTAAGGCCTCGCGATTTTGTTCGGCTTGTGATCCATCTAATTCCCAGCGTCTACAGTTGGCTTGAAGTTGGGCAATGCCACCTGTAAGTTCCTCGCTCAGTTGCCAAGCGCCGTTTCGGTAAGGCTTGATTCCCAAAAGGCATGAGTTAGGCTTTTTGATTTCAACAAGAACGGTAAACTTTACCTCCGCTTCTGTTTGTTTCAGAAAATCGCCCTTTTCCATTTCTTTCCCCGCGATGTTTGTGCCTCCGTAATGGGGCTGCGCCTGAATGGACTTCAAAATCTGATATTTCAATCCATACCCAAAAATCCACGTATTCCTTTCGAAGAAACCTTGCCACCAGTTTTCACTCTGAGTTTGGCCAAGGTTAGAACGAAATTCTTGCAGTGCCGTTTTGCGTTCCTCATGGATCCTAGAGTAGGACAACTGTGTCGCTAAGTCTGGGTTTTCTCGAACAAGGGCCTTCCAAATGGTAACGGAATGTCCCTTGGCAAGCAGCAATTTTATGACCCTAGTTCGGCTTGCATCTGCTTGAATAATTTCTTCCTCTCGTCCAACAACCAGATTTGTTTTCCCAAACCGGAAATTTCCTTTGGCTCCAATCGTGTATAGATTGGTCAGTTGCTGAAAAAGTTCCAATGTCGTTTGACTATCTAGAGGTAATTTAACCTCTTCTCCTGCCTTAATAGAACTAAGAGGTTTTACAGGTATATCTTCCCATGCGGTACTGTTGCTTTTTCTTTGGTGTACGAGTGCAATTCTGACGCAAGCGTTGGCATTGTGTGGGTTCTCAATGATTTCTGGGCGCAACATAAGCCTAGTTGTCGATGTTTCTTTTAAGACTTTGTCAGAGACATCCGCCGAATGCCGCGATGTCGTACTGACCTCATATCGTTCAGCCATTCTCCACCTCCTTGTTCCCAAGATTCATCTGGCCTGACAACAAACGGGGTATGAGCAAGTCACGAGTGCGGCGGAGGTTTATGGTTTGGAGATGAAATTGGTAAATCAGGCGGAAGCTGTGGGCAACGATAGTCGAGAATCGATCTAACAGGCTGGGTGGAGGTTGTGTGATGAGGAAGCCATCGAAGCACTTCTCCTGTACTCGCTGACGGCCGCTTGCGCCGGACTACTCTTGATTGCATTGCCACGAAACTCCTCGCTCCGAGCGAGGAGATAGACAAACTCGGGCGTGAGTGTGCGTGACCGAAGAACAATAAGCTCTGTGGAGCCGCATGCCACGGCGTGCGAGTTGGGCAAAAACTGAACGAAGCCGGTCTTCCCATTCTCCAGACATGGCGTTATGCGGGCGAAGAGTGTGTCTCCATTCTGAAACTTCGTGCCGTTGTTGCCGACTCGGGTTTCGATGTTGGTAATGAGCATAGAGTCGTTGGCAAGGCTGCTCATTGGCACAAAAGGATTCCCGCCTTCTCGTGGAACTGCGACGCGCGGCTTAATTTCCACGCATTTTAACACCGACTTCACCTCCCAGCCGTGGGGGATGGGGCCGAAAGGGGAGGGGACCATTTTGACTTTTTCATGGTCGGGGAAGCGGAAGTGGACGAACCATTCGCGGTAGAGGGATCGGGCCATCTTTTCCAAAATCTTGATCCGCCGCTGGTTGTTCTCAATCAAATCATCGTATGCCGAAAGGATGCCCGCGATCCTGCGCTGGATTGGAAGAGAGGGCACCCTGACCTTTACCTCACAAATCCGTGATGGGGCGGTGTGACGAATCTTCGTGCCGCTAGCAGAACCACGAATCTGCTGCCTAACTGGTTTCGAGTTGAAGAGATAGTAAAGGAATTGCTTGTCAGCTGTAGATTGGTCGCGGATTTGGACAAGACCGAGCCGCTGGTTGTGGAGATAAAGCCCACTGCATGGCGTGATGGCGCTGCTGCCAAGAAGTCCTTCCCCTTGCTCTGTCATCGCAACGATGAGATCCCCCTCCTTCAGGATATAATCAAAGGGAATCGGTCCGGTATACCACTTCTCTTTGTCCCCTTTGTCTTTGAAACCACCTTCGTCGTAAAAATTTCCAGGGGTAAGGACAATGTGTGAACCAGCATTGGCAAAGTATTCGCCCTGGAAAGCATAGCCATGCTTAATTTCTAAAAGATCACCAAGCTTGCAGTTTCGCCATGGTGCCGCTATCACGCTTCCAAAATCTCCGCCACGTTACGAGCGATGGTTTGTTCAAGTTCGCGGGCTTGCGAATTAAGTTTTTCCAGTTCTTCGTTGAGCGTTTCGAGTTGTTCCTTGAAGTCTTCGTCGCTGACGTCTTCGCCCGGTGCCACACCGACATAGCGACCTGGATTGAGACTCCAACCCTGTGCTTCGATCTCTTTGATCGGAGTGGCTTTGCACAGACCAGGTACATCGGTGAACTTCATTTTCTTCCCGAAGAATTTTTTGAGCTTGGCTTCTGCTTCCGCCCCACCGAGAGTGAAATCGGGTTCTTCGCCTCGATACAGACGAACGACGTTGGCTATGAAGCCGATCTGGCCTTCGGTCCACTCGCGGTGCGCTCGATCTATTTGCCGATAGATATGCCTCGCATCGAGAAAGAGTATTTTGTCTGCACGTGAGGTTTTCTTTTTCCCACGATCGAGAAACCAAAGTGTGCAGGGTAGGGTGACCGTATAGAAAAAATTGGGCCCGACAGCCACCATGACATCTACCGCGCGAGCTTCGATGAGCTGTTTGCGAATATCCTGTTCGGAGCCGCGGGCGTCAGAAGCGGAATTCGCCATGACGAACCCGGCGCGGCCATGGTCATTAAGCGCGGAGTAGAAGAGCTGGATCCAGAGGTAGTTGGCGTTGTCCGTGCGCGGCAGACCGAAGGGGAAGCGGCGGCCTGGGCCGGTTTCGGTGGTCAGGCGTTCTTTGTCTACGGCGTTGACGTTGAAGGGGGGATTGGCCAGGACGAAGTCGAATTGGCCCGTGCTCTTGTGGAGATCTTCGTAGTAGGTGATGGTTTCCCTGATGTCGCCTTCCAAAGCATGGACGGCCAGGTTCATGCGGCAGAGCTTGACAGTGTCGCCGACTTTTTCCTGGCCATGAATGGCGAGTTCGGATGACGGATTCTTTTTGTGCTCGGTCACAAATCGGGCGCTTTGGACGAACATGCCGCCTGATCCGCAGCACGGGTCGTAGATTCGCGAGCGCGGGCGGGGCGCGAGCATCTCGACGAGGAGGCGGACGACCGGCCGCGGGGTGTA
>WHTE01000101.1:12642-13702 GCA_009377845.1 Nitrospirales bacterium
TGGACGAACATGTCGCCTGATCCACAGGCGGGGTCGAGGATGCGGCCGTGATAGGGTTCCAGGATTTCGACGAGGAGGCGCACGATGGCGCTCGGGGTGAAAAACTCACCCCCTTTTTGTCCTTCCGATCGGGCGAATTCGCCGAGGAAGTATTCGTAGATGCGCCCGAATGCATCGTAATCGAGGGTTGCCGGAATTTCGGAGACTTTTTTAAGCAGTTCCTTCAGTAAGGTGCTGGTGAACAGGTTGTAGGACTTGGGGAGCACTCCGCTGAGTTGTGTGTTGTGCTTTTCGATATCACGCATGGCCTCGTTGATGGCTTTGCCCACGTCCACCCCCTCGGGAAGAGCCAGCAGATAATCGAAGCGGGCATTGGGAGCAAGATAGAGAACCCCTTCGGCATGGTAGGCGGCTGGTTCGTCCAAGCGGGAGCCACGGCGGGACCCGGAGGCTTGTTTTTCCAGTTTGGTGCGTTGCGTGGCAAACCGGACTTCGGCGAAGCGGAGAAAGATGAGACCCAGAACCGGCTGGGAGTATTGTGCCGAGGTGAGACCGCTATTGGCCCGCAGTTGATCGGCGGCTTCCCACAGCCGGGTTTCCAGTTTCCCGTTTGCGAGATCTTTTTCCGATGGGGCAAGCCAGTGCATGGGGATGTTTGAGGGAATGATTGCGAACCTTTCCTCCCTTTCATACCTTGGGAGAGGAAAAAGGTCAATGGAAACTTTTGAGAAGTTGGTGATGGAGCACCTGGTTTCCAAGTAAATTTGGCACAAACTCTAGCGGCGGGTATGGATGCCTGAACAGGTTACTCAGCGTATTGAGTAAATTTACTCAATGTACTGAGTAAATTGTAGTGGAAATCAGGTGAGTTTTTGGGTCGATCGGGTTTCCCTCAACACCTCAATCATTTCCTGGTGGATGCGGCCGTTGGTGGCGATGAGGGTGTTGCCATAAATGGTGTAGGGGTCGCCCTGGTAATTGGTCATCTTCCCGCCTGCTTCTTCCAGGATGACTTTTCCCGCCGCCTTGTCCCATGGGTTGAGCTGCAGTTCCCAGAATC
>WHTE01000102.1 GCA_009377845.1 Nitrospirales bacterium
CAGTCTCGGGTTCTTCCATTCCTTCCCTATCACATTCAATTCCGCCTTTCCTCACTCAATCCCCAAAATTTTCAATTTTTCCTGAATGACCTCTTTCGTAAAAGGTTTCATTACATATTCATTGGTCTTCAGCCAACGCTTTCTCCATCTGAGATCTTTCGGTCTCCGTCGTTACCATCATTAATGGCAATTTCCGAAAGTGAGGATTAGCCCGGACTGCACAGACAAAATCCAGCCCATTCATTGCCGGCATGTTCCAATCGACGAGCACAATATCCAGTTGAGTGACAAGTTTTAGCTTTTCTAATCCTTCCTGACCATTCCCTGCTTCCTCGACTATTGTGCCCACGGATTCTAAAATTTTCTTGAGGATAGTCCACATGGCTTTCGAATCATCTACTACCAACACCTTCATGATTTCTCTCCTCTTCCTGCGTGACATGGGGCTCCTTAATGGTCATCGCGTTGTCAGGTGACAATAAGCTACACACCATTCTTCCAGATCGGCCATAACATATACCCCATTCCAATCTGTCCGTTTTCCCAACCTGTTTTTGTTGTGATCTGACCACCTAGGATAAACGGAACCCAGGTTCCTCGTGCTCCTCGACGTTCCTTTCCGACAGGTGGCATCGGACATCCATCCTCGCTCGGCATATCCAACGTTCTTTATCAAGCATATATCGTAAGCAGACATGAAGCGTCAGGCGGTTTTTTGCGGATGGATCCCCGTTACCAACCGGCGGAGATGACAGAACATGCCACACCATTGCCCGTTGCCTGTTCGGGTTATTCGACAGTCCCCTCTTTCTGTCCTTTCGGGAGTGTTGAACAATCTTGCCCCGAGTCTTGCCGAAGGAGGCGCCAACGGTGTTCTTCGAACCAGGGAAAGGTGAGAAGTAAAAAGAAAAAGGCGTGAGGGGTAAACCGTCAGGCGAATGTGTGAAGACTTTATCTCCTTCCACCTCTTTGCTCTTTGCTCCTCACGTTTGCTCCCGCATTTCGCCTCCCACCTTACCCCTTACTTCTCACTATTCCGCCGGATCAACTATCAAACCATTTGAATTGTTCAACAATTATCATGAGCCTTTGGCTCACCCGTGCATCATGAAAAGGGGCAGATGGAGAATGGAGTGAGCCGGAAAATTTTGACTGACGAGTCTTGAATTCCTCACTTCTCACGTTTAACTTTTACTTAATCTCTAGGTAGCCCCTATCGTGAAGAGACCATTTTGAGATGGGCAAGAAGTGCTCCTGGAATCTCCGAAAGCGGCAAAATTTTATCGACTCCACCGGCTTTAATGGCTTCCTTGGACATGCCAAATACCACACAGGATGCTTCATCCTGAGCCAGAGTGAACGCCCCGGCTTGCTTCATCTTCAACAGTCCGGCCGCGCCGTCGTTCCCCATCCCGGTAAGAATGACACCAACACTATTGGCTCCGGCATATTGACCCACCGAAGCAAACATGACATCGACAGACGGCCGATGACGATTCACTAGAGGAGTTTGATTGAGGGTCACGTAGTACCGCGCCCCACTTCGCCGCAATTCCATATGATAGTTGCCGGGCGCCACGAGAGCCTGTCCTGGAATAACGCTGTCTCCCTCCGTGGCTTCTTTAACACCGATCTGGCACAGTTCATTCAATCGATCGGCGAAGGATTTCGTAAACTGTTCCGGCATGTGTTGAGTAATAACAATCGGCGGGGTGTTCGGGGGAAGCACTTCCAGCAATTCCCGAAGCGCTTCCGTGCCTCCCGTGGATGCCCCAATGGCAATAATCGTGTCGGTCGTTTTAATCATGGACGATTGGGCGGCCAGGGCTTTAATTCGTTCGGCGCAATCGATCGGGGGAGTCCGTTTTTTCACATTCGCTTGAGCCGCGGCCTTGACTTTGCTCGTAATTTGATGGGCCAAGTCCGACATGCCATGCTGGATATCGACCGTAGGTTTAGTCACAAAATCCACTGCACCCGCTTCCAGAGCTTGTAAGGTGGTCGCAGCTCCTTGTTCTGTCAGGGAACTCACCATGACCACGGGCATGGGGCGAGCAGCCATCAATTTCCGCAAAAAGGTCAATCCATCCATTTTGGGCATTTCCACATCCAAGGTCAGCACATCAGGATTGAGCGCCTTGATCTTATCCCTGGCCACATAGGGATCGGGGGCCGCCCCAACCACTTCGATTTCCGGATCCTCAGATAACATCTCGGTCATGACATTTCGAATCAACGCCGAATCGTCGACCACCAGAACACGAATTTTTTTGTCACTCATGTTGTTCTCCTCTGTTACAGAAAACCCCATCTAGTGAGGAGTGAGAAGTATCAAAGTGAAAAGAAAAAAGTAGGAAGAATAATCAAAGTGGATTCATCTCTGACTCTTTTTGCTTCTCACTGCTCACTTTTCCCTTTTCTCTTTATTATTGTTTACTCAAAACAAGGTCACATCCGACTGCGCAGGAGCATGTTGCAGCTTCCTTCGGTACTTCCCCTCCTCCTCGGCAATAGCTTTCGCCACGACACGATCGAGTTTTTTTAACAGCACTTTTCCGGAGTCCGTAAAGAAATAGACTTTTCGTGGATACGCCTCCCCGACATTCGCTTTCACAAGGGGGACGCTTTCACGTTCCAGATAATCTAAGGCCCAGGCTGCATTTTTCGCTCCGATATCCATCGTCCCATCGTAAATTTTTCCGCCGCCAAAGACTTTCGCTTCAAGGCGGTCCTTTCTCCCTCCACGTTTCAATATTTCATTAATCAACATTTCCATCGCAAAACTGCCATATCGGCCGGAATCTGCCCAGCTATCCTGTCCTCCCTCGGATGTCGGCGCGCCCAACATAAAATGATTCATCCCTCCCACGTTCACCAGTGGATCACGCAGACACACGGAAATACAGGACCCCAACACGGTATACACCACCATCGGTTCCCTACTCACAAAATATTCCCCAGGCAGAATGACCGCGATTTCATAAGGAAACCGGGTATCCTGCATCCGGCGAATATTGCTAAATTCCATCAAACCTGTTGATGACATGGCAGTCTTTCTTCCTTCAATCGACGACCTTAGGGGTTTTGTTCGTCAGGCGTCGTACAGTAAGGAGTGAGGAAAGAAACCGGAACTTCCCACTTCACGTCTTACTACCTACCCCTCACGCCTTCCGCCTTACCCTTCGCGCCTAAAACGGCTTTTGATAAATGGTTGGACGAAGGTACGTAAATTGATGCTCAATCCACTGTAAACTTTCCGAATGGCCGATAAACAAATAGCCGCCTTGACGAAGATACCGAAAAAATTTCTCTACCAACTTGGCTTGTGTGGGACGATCAAAATAGATCATCACGTTTCGGCAAAAAATGACATCCAAAGCCGAACGAATGGGAAAGGTTGGATCCATAAGATTGATCCGGCGAAAGGCCACGAGCTTCGCCACATCCGGTCGAACCTTGTACTTGCCCGCCTGGGGCCCTTTGCCACAAAGGAAATGCCGGCGAACCAGGTCTTTCGGTAATTGGCTCACACGTTCTTCTTCATACAGACCTGAGGCGGCTTTGGCCAACACCCGTGTGGAAATATCTGAAGCCAGGATTTTGATATCCCACCGACTGATGTCTGAAAGCGCATCACACAAGGTCATCGCAATAGTGTAGGGTTCTTCTCCTGAGGAAGACGCCGACGACCACACCCGCAAGGTCTTGGTTCCCCGAACTTCGGGAAGGACTTGATCACGCAGAAAATCGAAGTGAACCGGCTCTCGATAAAAATCAGTCTTGTTGGTGGAGATCAGATCCAGCAGTCGGGTGAGTTCTTCTTCCCCTCCCTTCCGACTGACACAATCGTAATAGGCTTGAAAAGAAGCAAGTTTCAAGTCTCTGAGACGTTTGCTTAACCGGGAAACGAGCAAGTTCCTTTTCGGAGAATCTAATTTGATCCCTACTTGCTGATAAATCAGCGATTGAAATTGCTCAAACTCTTTATCAGTCAACGTCGTGGTCATTCGGTTCTCCCTTTTGTGAGGGGTGCGGAATGGCAAGCAAAGAGAAGTTTCCTCCGTTAGACATGAAAGGAAAAGCGTAAAAAGAACAAAGGAAGGGGTCAAAAGTAAGAAGCAAGGAGAAAAGATTCATTCAGCAGATTAAGCCATGCCTCTTTTTTGTCCTATTCCTTACCTCTTACGCTTCACACCTCACTTTTTACTCCTCACCCACCACTTCTTACTCCTTACTTCTAAATCCTAAATCCCTACTTTTTTCTTTTTCACTCAGCCGGGAACCAATGAAACAACATGGCATAGACGACATAGGCGGTCATGAGCGTTCCATCAAAGGTTCATTGCATCATATGCCCCAAGTGTCGATGGCGAGAGACTCCTCCCACCATTGCCTCAATCCCCGTCCCGTTCCGAAACTGCCGGAGTCCGATAACCATGTTGGTGGCTCCCAATCCTATGGTGGCCATGGCCAAGCTGGTATGCAGGGTAAGAATAGGAACGTACATCGACCAATATTGCTCCAGAGTCCCGCCAAACTGATCCCGCCCAAACAAAAGTTGTTTGGTGACATAGGCCACCAGCCAAAGACCGACCAGACCACAGGAACCATCATCCATTTTCCGTGAGCGGTCACATCATGTCGCTTGGCCGCACGAACACCAAAAATGGACAGACCGTAGGCCAGGGTCATTCCAACAACCACCAAAGCCCATAACAAGTTTTCGATGGCCATTTTTTCTACTTTAAGACTTCCGTGAAAGTAATGCGATGAAACGAACAAAGTGAGGAGTGAATGTAAGGAGAAGGTTCCTTCGTGAGGTGTGAAATATTAATAGTGAGAAGTAAGAGTTAAAGTATGAAGATTGGAAGTTCTGTTTTTTTCCCTACCCCTCACTCCTCACACCTCCCTGTTCCATCTCATGTTATCGGCACACCCATGGCCGAATTTAACGGCAGGAGATAATTTCAGGAAAAGAGAATAACCGGGGTGTGGGAAAAAAAAGGCGAGGAGGGCTGTGATACCCTCCTCGCCTTTTCTCAAGACGATTGGTCTTACAATTTGATTATTTCAGTCTGACGACAATGGCTCCCATTAAATCACCCTTTTTCCAATCTTTTTTGGTGGTTTTGGGGTGCTTGTTATGGCAATCGGCACAACTTTCAACGATAGCATAATCAGCCGACATACCGACGGTAGCTCCGCCATCTTCGGTGGTGACCACGTTCACCTTCCCTTTGGCTAATTCAGCCAACATCTCCTTTTCCTTGGCACTTTTGGGAGCATTCGATGCATAGAGTGGTTCGGTTCCCACCAGAGAGAGTTCAAAGTCTTTGATTTCCTTCCCTAACTCTTTAATGAATTGAGCTGGAAGCATAATGGAATGATCCTCTTTCACCCAATTTTCATTGGGTTTCACTCCCGCTTTTCCGGCATTAGAAACCACACCTTTTACATATACCGTCCTGGCAGCCTTTGCCGTAGCCAGAATGTACTTTACCGCCAGGTCCTTGGTCATGTCGGCAGCCTGACCGACCGGCAGGCACATCATAACCCCAATGACAAGAACTCCACCCATCATGCAAAACGCCGTCCATCGTTTCATAAACACCCTCCTAATCGTGAGTGATGAAAATCAGACTATAGGGACCCATCATAAGTTCATAGGCCAGTCACAGACCCTGCATAACCAGGAACAGTCAATGCCTACAACATTCCCATAGATTTTGGATTAGGTCAACAAAAAATTTGAGGCCTATCCCTTAAGAGGTGCCTGCCATCCAAAGCTCCAAATCTGTGGTATTCCGATCGGGCAAAAACCGCGCCGATTCCCTCCAAGCTAAAATTCCTCAAAAAAATCATTTTCAGATTTTTTATGTCCGTTGGTACCCGGACTTCCAACACCCACAGGCACGTCTTTGTGCGTTGAAGAAAGTCTTTCACCACCTTTGCCCGAAGGGGACAAGGTGGCACGAGGAGATTGGGAACCCATTGCACTCTTCGTTTTCGATTGGGTTCCAGGCAGGGCTTTCAGGCAAAATCCTGAACTTCTCGTCGACTCCGATTCAACTTGGACTTTGAAAAACTCAACTTGCCTTAAAAGATCCTGGGCTTGTTGCGCCATCGATTGGGAAGCCGAGGTGGCCTGTTCCACGAGAGCCGCATTTTGCTGCGTGCCTTGATCCATCTGCATCACCGCCTTATTCACCTGGTCGATCCCCGCCGCCTGCTCCTGCGAGGCCGCACTGATTTCCGAAATAATATCCGTCACCCGTTTTACCGAATTGACGATTTCCGCGAGCGTTTGCCCCGAGCGATTCACCAACTCGCTGCCGTCACCCACCTTTTGCACCGACTCATTGATCAACGCCTTGATCTCTTTGGCCGCCGTGGCCGAACGTTGCGCCAAATTCCGCACCTCCGAAGCGACCACCGCAAAGCCCCGGCCTTGCTCGCCTGCACGGGCCGCTTCCACCGCAGCATTCAATGCCAACAAATTCGTCTGGAAGGCGATTTCGTCGATCACGTTGATAATATCCGCAATCTTCTTGCTACTCTTATTAATTTCATCCATGGCTTCGACGGCTTTGTCCGTAACCGTGCCGCCCTTTTCCGCCACTTCGCGCGCGGCCACTGCCAATTGGTTGGCCTGTTTGGCGTTATCGGCATTCTGTTTAATCGTGGAAGTCATTTCCTCCATGGAGGCACTGGTCTCTTCTAGCGCACCGGCCTGCGCGGATGTCCGCTCGGAAAGATCCGAAGTCCCCGCATTAATCTCAGAGGTACCGGTCGTAATACCTGACACAGCCGTTTTCACGGACCCAATGACTTCACTCACCCGATCAAACATCGTATTAAACGATTCGCTGGTTCGGCCGATTTCGTCCTGGCTGGTCACATTCGCCCGAACCGTAAGGTCCCCTTCCCTGGCTCGCTCGGCCATGGACTCCAGACCTTTCATGGGCTTGACCACCAACTTCGCAATCATCAGATACAACACCCCCATCATCAGCAGACCAACACCGAGAATCCCCAGATACATATTATGAAGATTGTTTTGTAATTGAGCCATGGGCGCATCCATGGGAATCTGTACGGAAACCGACCCTAACATGTCGCCCACTTTGTTCCCTTCATGACAACCTACGCACGCCTGTACATTGGCTAAATCCGGGGTCGCCCGGCGAAACATCATTTTCCCGTTCACTATTTCATTTCGGGAAAAGGCCATTTGACCCGAAGCGAGGGCCGCTAAGGCATCTGTTTCAAAGGCATCTTGAGGTCCATTGAGAGCATTCAGGGGGGTCTGGCTGATCACCCTGGCATTGTAAACGCCTTCCTGAGCCAATTGTTCGGACGTTTCTCGAGTAAATGTTGCAGGAAAAGGAATGGTGTCGGGCTGGCTGTGATCGATTCCTGTTTTCATGCCCGCGGCTTTGGCTTTGACCACGAAATGTTTGGTGACATAGGCTCGAGTCACCTCAATTTGTTTTTGAACAATGAAGGCCTGGTCCTCTAACACCCGCTCCAGATCCGCTTGCAATTGCTGACCGATCAAATACGCTCCCCCTGCCAGCAAACTGGCAAATACCACCATGGTGGTCATCACCACTTTGGGACCGATTCCTAATACCTTCCATCCTTTACCCATGCTGCCTCCTACTTTCTTCTAATAAATCAGTAATCCAACTTGCATGTTTATGTTCCCCGCCAGGCGCAAAACGTGAGGCGTAAGGGGAAACAATAGAAGCCCCGCTGACCTTTTTCGCCTCACGCCTTCCGCCTCGCGTGATGAATGCCGGGCTTTGAACGAACAGCACACGTCCTGAGAGGCATATCATCCTGAGAGAAACGAAGGATCTCACCGCGCCCTGGAGCTTTTCGACCTGGGCCAGATCCTTCGCCGTTGGCTCAGGATGACAACTTGCTTAAGAGAGCTACGGCCGTCACACTTTGGTCGTCCAATGTCCGATCGGGGAAATCGAAGTTTTTACCCCTTACGCCTTACGCCTTACCCCTCACGCCTCACTGTGATCTAGAACTCTTCAAAGAAATCGTCCTCGCGTTGACGGCGGTCATGGCCGTTAGAGCTCCCCACGCCAACCGGTTGCGGTTTAGCAGTCACGGAAGACGGAGATTTGATGGATTGAGCAGGTTTACCGATCGAAGAAGGCTTCCCCTTCCGGCTTGCTTGACCAACCTGACTCGTCGCCACGCGTTGTTCTCTTTCGGAGGACAATCCTCCTCGCCTATCCTCTTCAAATTTAAAAAAGGCGACTTGTTGTAAGAGTTCAGCGGCTTGTTGTTTCATGGACTGGGAAGCCGAGGTGGCTTCCTCCACCAGGGCCGCATTTTGCTGCGTGCCTTGATCCATCTGCATCACCGCCTTATTCACCTGGTCGATCCCCGCCGCCTGCTCCTGCGAGGCCGCACTGATTTCCGAAATAATATCCGTCACCCGTTTTACCGAATTGACGATTTCCGCGAGCGTTTGCCCCGAGCGATTCACCAACTCGCTGCCGTCACCCACCTTTTGCACCGACTCATTGATCAACGCCTTGATCTCTTTGGCCGCCGTGGCCGAACGTTGCGCCAAATTCCGCACCTCCGAAGCGACCACCGCAAAGCCCCGGCCTTGCTCGCCTGCACGGGCCGCTTCCACCGCAGCATTCAATGCCAACAAATTCGTCTGGAAGGCGATTTCGTCGATCACGTTGATAATATCCGCAATCTTCTTGCTACTCTTATTAATTTCATCCATGGCTTCGACGGCTTTGTCCGTAACCGTGCCGCCCTTTTCCGCCACTTCGCGCGCGGCCACTGCCAATTGGTTGGCCTGTTTGGCGTTATCGGCATTCTGTTTAATCGTGGAAGTCATTTCCTCCATGGAGGCACTGGTCTCTTCTAGCGCACCGGCCTGCGCGGATGTCCGCTCGGAAAGATCTTGATTGCCTTGTGTGATTTCCCCCGAAGCGGTGGAGACGTGCTCCGCCGCCTGACGAACTTCCGAAACAACTTTAACCAAATTATCCAGCATGGCATTGATCGCATTACCCAGGGCGCCCAGTTCATCTTTGGAAGTCACGTTGACCCGCTTCGTCAGATCTCCCTCGGCCGCCCGTTGCGCGACTTCACTGACTTGGATCAGACTATTCGCTCCACGACGCCCGACCCACAATCCGACAACCAAAATCAGCGCCACACAAATAATAGCCGTCATGCTCAAATTACGGTTAAAAGCAATAGCCGCTGCCGCCGCCTGATCTTTTGGAATACGGACCAACACTGACCAATTCATACCCGGATAGCCCAACGCCCCTTTCAAGTGGGTATAACCGGCTACTTGCCAAATATTCTTCCGACCGTGAAGAGACATTTGAAATCCCGTATGACCTGCAACGGCTTCTTTCGCGACAGCCACTCCCTTTTCCGTTAAATTTAGTTTAAATAAGGTATTTTCCAGATCGTGATTCATCTCTTCCTTGCCCTGATTGGAGGGATCGTAATCAACAATAACCTGGCCTTTATCCCCAAGGAGCGTAATCTCGGAACCGGGGAACCCCGATGATTTGAGTTCCTGATACGCCGTTTTGACCATCTCTTCCACTAAGGAAAATTTGACCCGGTTGCTCCAATACCCGATTAAATCCCCATCCATATACACTGGAGCAGAGAATCCCAGGGTCAACCCGTCATCACCGGGATAGAGGGATTTCACATCCTCATCCACATGAAGATCTTCAATAAACGTCCCCGTGACGGTATCATTCCCGGGACCCGTGAATGGCTGTTTCGTCGTAAATTCCTTGGCCTGCAAAGCCTTAAACCAGGAAGCATCCGCGTATTTCTTGGAATACAGAGGAGTCGTATCGAGAGGATTCCCTTTGGCATCCTTGGTATTGACCGCAATGACATCCCCGACCGGGTCCACCAGGAGGGTCAGAGAGTAAATTCCGGAAGCGGCCATATATTGGTTCATCGCATTGGCAATCGCATTATTTTCTTTGGAGTACCAGTGGTACCGTTCACCCACGATCTTGTTGAGCCCAAAGGTTTGGGCATCTCCATACCGTTCGGAAAGATTACGATCAATCTTATCGGCAATATTTTCCGCTACGGCTTGAACGCGCTGTCCGGCAGCCTTTTCCATTTCCCCTGTCGCCGAAGATCCTAAATAGCCCACCGCCGCCATGGGCACAATGCCAAAGATGGCGAACAATACCACCAACTTGGCTGCGATACCCCAACTGAAAATTTTATTCACGATGCTGTTCATAGAAGCCTCACCTTCTGATTGTTGGTGCCTATCACGTTGTCTAAAATTGGCGGATGGTCCCTTCGGGGCCCGTCTGCCACCATCATTTGCGATCACTCCGGCTGTTCGTTCGGGAGGAACATGGTGCGGTGAAGTCTCGGAGGTCATGCGGAGCATCATGGAAAAAATGGGCTGGACTCGTTCTTTCCAATTCGCAAGTTTCCACCATTTTCCTATAGTAGCCATCAGGCCGTTTATCTTCTCTCCCAATACCTGTCCCCAACCTTTCTCTTTCCCATTTCGGCCATGGGCCTTGCGTTGTCCCATTTGGTGCAAAAGGGTTCGAATGTGCTCTTTTTCGCATCCTTGCGAGTGCCGACCCGTTGAGGCTTCTACTTTTTTGTTCAAGTTTTCCTATCCTTAGCCCGTGAAACGTGAGGAGTGAGGCGTGGGGAGAAAGGATGATTTTCCTTCTTACTCCTGACGCTGAACGCCTGACGTTGCACCTTTTGGGCCCTTATGCTAGTCGGCTGTGACAGCGGCCACATCCGCTACCACCGTCACTTCCTCTTCCGTTAACACTCGATCGATATCCAGAAGCGTCACCAATCGATCGTTGGAATTCCCGATTCCGGCAACAAAGGTAATATCGACCGCACTGCCAAGTTCAGGGGGAGGCTGGATATTCTTGGCATTCAAATCCAACACATCGGAAACGGCATCGACCATAAAACCCATGATCCGATTCCGGACATTCACCACAACCATCACGGTGAAGGGCGTGGGGTCCGTCGTGCCCATCCCGAATTTCATTCTGAGATCCACAATTGGGACAATGGTTCCCCGTAGATTGAGCACCCCCTTGAGGTAAGCCGGGGTATTGGGTATCCGCGTCACCGTGGTGTATCCTTTAATCTCCTGAACTTTTAGAATATCCACCCCGTAATACTCATCCGCCAGATTAAAGGTCAGATATTGTTGGTCTTCGCTGGAATACGTTGTCCGGACTTCGCGTTGTTCCGTCGTGTCGACAGTGGCCGTGGACATGGGTTCACTCCTTCTTCGTCATTGTTGTCGTCCTAATGATTGATTTCCCCAAGGGCTTCTTTTTTTCGTCATTCCCGACATATTCAATCGGGAATCCATCTACCATGGCTTTCGGATGGATATCCGCTAACCACCTGCGAGTATGACGGAGGCCCCTACCCTTTTCTCCTTACTCCTAACCCCTAACCCCCTCGCGTCTTCCAACTCATGCCGCTTTCACATGCCCAAGCCGCGCCAACTTGGCCAACCCGGGCACATCCAATATCAGCGCGACATGCCCATCTCCCAGTATCGTGGCTCCGGAAATGGCCTCGACCTTTCGATAATTTTGCTCCAAACTCTTGATGACCACTTGTTGCTGACCGGTGAGTTCATCTACCAGAACCGCCACTCGACGCCCCTCGGCTTCGACAATGACCAACAAGGCCTGCGCCGGGTCTGTGCAATCAGGAGTGGTCCCAAAGACCTCATATAACCGGACCATGGGAACCCATTCCCCTCGAAGATTGACCACTTCTCCTTTCCCCACGATCCGTTGCAAATCGTTCGGTTTGGGCCGAATGGATTCGGTCACCGTAATAAGCGGGATAATGTAGTTATCCTGCCCCACACGGACGGTCATCCCATCGATAATGGCCAGGGTCAGTGGCAATTTGAGGGTTAAACGGGACCCTTTCCCCGCGGTACTTCGGATTGACACGGATCCGCCAAGACCTTCGATATTGCGCTTTACGACATCCATGCCCACCCCCCGACCGGAAACATCGGTGATTGTATCGGCCGTGGAAAATCCAGGACGGAAGATGAGTTGATACACCTCTTCATCACTCATTCTGGCCCCATCGGCAATGAGGCCCTTTTCAACGGCTTTCTTGACAATTTTGTCCCGATTGAGTCCTCTGCCGTCATCCTCCACCGCGACACAGATGTTTCCCCCATCGTGATAGGCATTCAGACGAATGGTTCCTTGCCCCGGTTTCCCTTGAGCGACTCGTTCCTCAGGAGGTTCGAGTCCATGATCGGCGGAATTGCGAACCAAGTGGGTGAGCGGATCGCCAATGGCTTCAATCAAGGTCTTATCCAATTCCGTCTCTTCGCCCGACATAACGAGCTGAATGTGTTTGCCGCTTTTTCCCGCCAGATCTCGCACTAACCGGGGGAACCGGTGGAAGGCCGTGCCGATCGGCATCATCCGAATGGACATGACCCGTTCTTGTATTTCCCGGGTATTGCGTTCCAATTGGGTAATGCGCTCTTGGAGAACCGGTAGCTGATCAATGGAAAATTTCTCGCTCAGATCCGTAATCATCGATTGAGTAATCACCAATTCCCCGACCAGGTTGATCAACTTATCGATTTTTTCGGTATCCACCCGAATGGACGGGGCTTCCCCTTTTTTCAGTTGTTGTTGTTTTTTCAGCGCATTATCGACTTGCTGAGGCGTCACTTTTTTGTCTTCAACAAGAATCTCGCCAAGTGGCTTTTGCTTGGCCAAACTTTCCGCAACTTGTTCGGGAGTCACCACGCCTTCTTCGATTAACAGATCTCCCACTCGCTTATAGGGTTCAGGTTGCTTCGGCGCGCGATCGATGATGGCTAATTCACTCCCATCCCGGACAAAATCAAACACCCCTTCGATTTCGGCCAGAGGCGCATCCGTTTCCAATTCCACCGCCCAAGCCAGGTAACACTGTTCCGGATCAAGAGTTTCCAGGGCTGGAAGACGATCGGTCCGTACTTGCAAAACTTTTACCATGCCCAGTTCATGGAGTTCTTTAAAAATCTGCGCTGGATCCATTCCCCGTTGAAACAGTTCGGGTAACGGGCTCCAATCAATTTGCACGGTTCGCCAAGCCGTCGCTTGAGTCATGGGAGCCTTCGGTTTGAATCCGGCCGAAGAAATTTCTTTTGCACTGGATGTCGAGCCCTGCTGACAGCCTTCCAGTTCGCCTTCTAACTCTCGTATGGCGGCCTCATCCGTCCCTTCTCCTCCTTGCGCCGTGTCCAATAAACTTTTCAACCCATCCAACGCCCGCAACAGCGCATCAATGACATGAGGCG
>WHTE01000103.1 GCA_009377845.1 Nitrospirales bacterium
GTCCGAATGTGTTTGAGGCGCAGGCCCAAGGCCTGACTCCACAGCTTGGGGGGATATAAGGGGGGACCTAAGGTATGGCCTATGAGGAGATCGTTCAATCTCGGGCAAGTATGCAAGCCGACATTCAGGAGGATTCAGGGAAAACCCTGAGACTGTTCACCATTCACGCTCTTTTTCCTCTGTCCATTTTTACTGAGCCACTTCAGTCAGGGGCGGAAAATATAGATAGGACACTGTGACCTCTTCGCCCGGAACCAGGGTAGGGATCACGATATCGCGAGTACCGTCCGGGAGGTCCTCGGTTCGATACACGACAGACGGCCAGATGGTGAAGTCCGGGAGGACCGCGTGGTGGAGACGTACGTTGGTGGCACTGCGACGACCGGTGTTTCGCAGTACAACGGCGTGGGTGTGCACCTGGATGGGCTGACCATTGGGAGGAGTACTCCGAAACGCCGAGATATGGCCGAAATAGGAAATCAGAATCGGGCGACTCTCGAACTTCCGATTAATCCAGACGCCCACGAAGAGCCCGATAATTGGTGCAGCGATGGTAGCCACCGCAGTCCAATCAATTGTCATTCGTCGGCCTCCGTGTGGTGATGCCTAACGCCGCAATATCCGGCATTTTTTAGTGTGCTGTAGCGAAGCGGAAGCACGCTTTGAAATGTCCGTGTTCATTGCTTTCTGATCTGAATCTGGGGGCTACCAAGGCGTATACTCCTTGATATCCACGCCATATATTCCGCCGTAGACAAGAAACGCCAGCGCCGCATAGATTGCAAAGTTTCCAAACGAAATTACCAACTGAAGCGACTTCCAAATACTGTTCTTCAGTGGGGAAGCATTATCAATGAATGGCGTTCCGAGTAGCGAGATGAGCACCACACCTGTGTTAAAGAGTCCTTGCAAGGCGAACAATCCAAACATTACGACCCCGATCCATCCGATGATTGTGCTAACAATCCCAAAGCTGCCGCCGATCAAATAAAGAATGTAAGCCGCGGGCACAAAGAAGATAAGGTTCTTGTAATCTCGGAGAAAAGCCAGCTTGGTCAGTTCCCCCTCTGATAGGGCGCCAACTTCATCGGATGACCAGGATCGATCCAAGTCTCTTTCGGTGAACTTTTTCATATTGGTGCTCTATCTAAAGGCCTAACACCCCTCTTTCATAGGCTCAAAGCCCATTCATCGAACTGGAATAAAGCAGGCGCATATTTGGTCAATTGACGAATGAAGTCAAGTTGTGGGCCTGCGAAAAGGAAACGGGTGTTGGTGAGAGCTTGTTGATGACAATTCTCATTTCCATCGGAGCCTACCGGCCCTTGCGGCCAGGGCCGTTAGTCCCCGTCGAGGCTTGGGCGAAGAAGATATCTTCCATAGACGAGGGCGAACACCAGATAGGCGCCGCTCCAGGCTATTGCGGACAGGCCAAGCAGGAGAGGCGTCGAGAGGGCAGTGACCGGACCGAAGACCCGCAGCACCGCACCCAGGTTCACGAGAAGGTAGATCAGGACGGTCATCGGACCCGCGTGCCGTGGCCGTCCCGTATGGCCAAGACTGGCGCGGGTCATGATGGCGGAGGTCGTAGCCACATGGCGAACACTTGTGATAGACGTTCATGTGCAATTTAACGCTCGGGTTGACAGGTGCGCGGCGGTTTTTCGCGCATCCTTGTCCAGCCCGTTGTTGTGCCCTTCAGTAGCCAAATATGCTTTGTCCTAGCATCGTTGGTGGTAAATGTATTTTCATTTTGCTGAACGGTTCAGGTGTTTTCCTTAATTTTTCTAAATTATGTGGGTTTGGAAAAATAAAAGGTTCAAATGTGTCATTTAAAAAATCTGTTCCAGGCTTAATGAAAAAAATCATGTCAATATTTGTATATGTTTTCTTGCTCCATATTCCATCATCCTGCAAAATTTCCTTAAACTGCATCTTACCATCTTTATCTCTATAAGAAATTACCGCTTCCCTTCCATAAAGCGCTTCTTGAAAAGTTTCTTTTGAAAGAAAAATATCTGAATCGCATGTCATAAAAATGAAGCTGTAAATATCTTCTCCTAATCGTGACTTGAATTTGCTGTTAGATTTTTTTATTTTTGAAAGGATTTTTTCTTTGATATTCGTCGTGTCTATTTGCTGAAGTAAACCATCAGCTGTGCCTAAAACATGCACAATTCCCACCTTACCACCGGAGTTACTCTCATAGACTGCTTTAATCCAAGCTACCGTTTCTTCTTCTATAATGAGTGGTTTTTTGTTTCCTATAGTTAGAGAGGCACACTCATCGGCGATCCAGTCAACGATTTTATTGATGTCTTTGGGTTCAATAATTTCGGAAAGCCAAATCTCAAAAACATTATTGGTTTTGGATGATATCCTCCGGTCAATCTGACTGACTAATTTCTTTTTTACGGTTTCATTAATAAGCTGTGTAATCACTTTTGCTTCTATTTGAAAGGGCTTATCATCTATATTGAATACAAATTCAGGAGGTCTTGCCATATCATCTGGTTCGTATACAACCCCCCTGATTTCATTTTGGGATAGAAACCATCTGCAAAGATATATTTCGAAAAGAAAGGGTCTGATAGTGTATTGATTTGTGTTTGATAAAAAATTGTCTACTATTTTGGTAAAACCCCTTTTTTGAAGACCAATTAGCTGCGTATTTAATAACTCAAGGCGGTCTGAATCCATTATGCCTGGAAAATTAGCTGCGACTTTCTTTATTCTTTCCTTATAGGGCATTCTGGTTCCTGCTTATTGCACAACACTGTTTAGGCGGATCCGAATAAGAGGCGGATCTGCCAATTTCTGTCCGTCTAACACGCCAACGAATTTTCTGAAAATAACGACATTATCGTTGCCATTTCAATCCGTTGCGACTATGGGTTTATTTAGTGTGGGATCTTATGCGGCTCGGCATAACAACCCTCTTCACTAGCTTCAAGGCTCATCGATCGGCCTGGGATAGACCAGGCGAATTCTTCGTCAATTGACGAATGAAGTCAAGTTGTGGGTCTGCCAAAAGGAAACGGGTGTTGTCGAGAGTTTGTTGATGACAATTCTCATTTCCATCGGAGCGTACCGGTCCTTGCGGCCCGGGCCGCTACTCTCCGTCGAGGCTCGGGCGGAGTAGGAATCTTCCATAGACAAGGGCGAACACCAGATAGGCGCCGCTCCAGGCCATCGCTGACAGGCCAAGCATGAGAGGCGTCGGGAGGGTGGTAGCCGGGCCGAAGACACGCAGCACCGCACCCAGGTTCACGAGAAGGTAGATGATAACGGTCATTGGACCCGCGTGCCGTGGGCGTCCGGTATGGCCAAGGCTGGCGCGGGTCATGATGGCCAGGGTCATCGCGCCCACGGCGCCCGTCGTGAGCGCGTGCACCGCATCTGCGGGGTGCACCCCAAGGCCGAGAATCGCGCATCCCAGGATGAGCCATGACATCGCGAGCCATCCATATCCCAGATGCAGAATCAGCACCAAGGGCTCGCGCCAGGTGACCCACCCGTACCAGCGCGACAGCCTGAACAGATTCACCAATCCCGCTGCGACCAACAGCCAGCCGGTCGCCAGGGCCTCTGGCCAGGCCGTCCAGGCGACAGCCGCAATGCCTGCCAGAAGGATCGACACACCATCGAAACGGGTAAAGGGCGGAGGTTGTTCGGACCTGCCCCGCTCACTCAGGAAATCGAGCGTAAAGCTTGGAGTCACGCGCCCGCCGATCAGCGCTAACAGCATCATGATGACCGCCAGAGCCATTCGCTCGGAAAGATCCGTCGCCGCGCCGCCGAGAACCAGCTCGTGAAAAAGAAGATTCGCACCCGCATACAGACTGATCAGCAGGCCGATCGGCGCACGATCCCACGCTCTCCCGATCACAATCTCCCGCCAGACAATGATGGCCACGGCAACAGGAAAGGCGCTGTCAACGAGGGCAGAAACAACGGGCGGGAGCCATGGTATGGCCATGACCAGGCGTCCTGCCAGCCACAGCGTCCATAACATCATCAGCAGCATCCCCTTGATCGGTGGACGCTCCGTCCAATTGGGCATCGCCGTAAACAGGAAACCGGCGATGACCGCGGACAGAAAGCCGAAGAGCATCTCATGCACATGCCATTCTCGCGGTGCATAGGAAAGGTTCGCGTGGCCCGTTCCGGCAAGAAGCAGGACCCACACAGGAATTGCTACTCCGGCAAACAGTGCGGCACCCAGAAAAAACGGTCGGAATCCGTACGAAAAGAACGCCACTCCCGGAACGCCTGATCTTCCGCTCGTCGTGTCAGTCATGCGATTCTCAGTCCTGAATCGTTGTGCGTCATGTGAGTAGGGTCATCATCTTCTCGCCTGAAGACATGGCGGTTCATCGGGTAGTGGTGTGGGTAATGTAGTGAGTGAGCTGGCAAAGGAGAGGAGGCATCAAGAAGGGTCCTATTCCAAACAGTGCGGCTGTCACCAAGTGGTCATCCTGAGGCAGACGCGAAGGATCTGTGCCAAGCCGGACGATGACACGGCTCAGCGGTAAAACCCTGATATCAGTTGACGGACCGCGTCAGATACCCTTGAGCAGGTGGTGTCAGCCGAACGCAGACCAGCCGTTATCCCCGCAGGTTGGAAGCGCGTGATCCATCCGAAACACGAAGATGGATGCCCGATGACGAATGTCGGGCATGACGGAGGCGAAAAGGATTGCCGATTACGCATGCTGTCATCCTGAGCCAGCGGCGAAGGATCTGTGCCTAGGCTGACGATGCACGGCTCTGCGAGATCCTTGGTGGGACTTGTCCTGAGCGTAACCGAAGGGCTCAGAATGACATGGCCTGTTGCCTGTGAACCTTGACCATTCCGTGGGTATTCCGTGTGACTCTGCATCAACTATGATGCCGATCCTAAGACCTTGGCAATCAGGGCTTGCGCCTCCTCCTGGATGCGCCTGAGATGCGGCTCGCCTCGAAAACTTTCCGCATAAATCTTATACACGTCCTCCGTCCCCGAAGGGCGAGCGGCAAACCAACCATTCTCCGTTATCACTTTCAGCCCGCCAATGGCACTGCCGGTTCCCGGCGCCGATGTCAGAATACCGGTAATCGGTTCTCCCGCTAATTCGGAAGCCTGAATCTGCTGTGGTGCAAGTTTCTTAAGAATGGCCTTCTGCGCGGGCGTGGCCGGTGCATCGATGCGCTCGTAGACCGGGACTCCCAACTCCTTCGTAAGGTCGAGGTAGAGTTGGCCTGGATCACGGCCGGTTTTGGCCATCATCTCCGCCGCCAACAGATCCAGAATGATGCCGTCCTTATCGGTCGTCCACACGGTGCCGTCACGACGAAGAAAGGACGCGCCGGCACTTTCTTCTCCCCCGAAACCAAGGGACCCGTCACGCAGCCCGTCCACGAACCATTTAAATCCGACCGGCACTTCAACGAGACGCCGTCCCACCTTGGTGGCCACCCGATCGATCATACTGCTACTCACCACTGTCTTTCCGACCGCCGCCGCCTGCCGCCAGCCCGGGCGTTGAGTGAACAGATACGAAATGGCCACAGCCAGATAGTGGTTGGGATTCATTAGCCCCGCGCTGCGCGTGACAATCCCATGCCGGTCGTGGTCGGTATCGTTGGCGAAGGCAATATCGAAGCGATCCTTCAAGGCAATCAGTCCGGCCATGGCGTAGGGGGAGGAACAGTCCATGCGAATCTTCCCGTCCCAATCCAGGTTCATAAAGCGAAACGTCGGATCCACCTCCTCATGCACGACCGTCACCGAAAACCCGTACCGCTTGGTGATGGGTCCCCAATAGGCCACTCCGGCTCCGCCAAGCGGATCCACTCCAATAGCAAGCTGTGCATTGCGGATTGCCTCCATGTCGATCACGGCACCAAGATCTCCAACATACGCGTCCACATAGTCATGCTGGTGCGTGGTTGAGGCCCGGCGGGCTTTCTCATACGAGATGCGCTTCACCCCGCGCAGGTTGTCGGCCAGCAAGGTATTCGCCTCCTTCTCGATCCAGGTGGTCACGTCGGAATCGGCCGGCCCGCCATGTGGCGGGTTATATTTGAAGCCACCGTCTTCAGGCGGATTGTGCGAGGGCGTGATCACAATGCCGTCGGCCAAGCCCGTTTTCCGATCGCGATTGTAGGTCAGGATCGCATGGGAAATGACCGGCGTCGGTGTATACCCATTGTCGCAATCCACCATCACGATTACATCATTGGCTGCCAGCACTTCGAGCGTGCTCGCCAAGGCAGGCTCTGAGAGGGCGTGCGTGTCCATGCCTAAAAAGAGAGGCCCGTCAATATGCTGTTGCTGACGATAGAGGCAAAGGGCCTGGGTGGTCGCCAGGATATGCGCTTCATTAAACGAATGCTTCAACGAAGAACCGCGGTGTCCCGATGTCCCGAAGGCCACCCGATGTTCGGGCACAGACGGGTCAGGGTGGCCTGTGTAATATGCGGTCACCAACCTGGGAATGTTGGCGAGCATGGAGGGCTCTGTTGGCTTTCCTGCGAGTGGGCTTACGTTCATTGACATCTCCACGTTCAGCAATAGGATGAGAACAATATCTTCTGACCTCAGTGAGGCGGGGAATACCTTACCGATATTCTCCAAAGTATTCAAAGGCTCCATCAACGTTCATAGCGACTTGCTCACTCAATGTCTACAATGACCTCTAAAGGACCTCACAACACCACCAAGGCAAGAGAAAAGCCTAATAAGTTGGCAAAAACACGAGAGGTCGTGGTTGCATTATCAACAATTTCAAAGAAATTCTGTGGATAAAAAAGGTTGTGACATCTTGTTGACTCATGTGAGCATCAACGGGAATCAGTATGGATGCAAATGTCAAGAAAAAAATCCTCCTTCTACCTTTACGCCTACGCCAAAAATTCCCCACCCCTAAATGTGGGGGCCGAAAAAAACTTTCATACAATGCCTAAAATTGTGGCAATCTGCGCATTTCCCTATTAATCCTTAGAAAATCACGCGTTGTACCGCAGTGCTCACCAGGTTATGCACAAAATTTGGGGACGAATAAATTCTCCCATGGGTTGCATTTTGCCGAATCCCGAAAAACGGCCCTTTTCATGCGATTTATGCCTTCTGCACACGACCAACCCGGAGTCAGCTGAAAATTTTTTTCGGCGCTTCCGGCTTTAGCATGGGTCACTCTTTCCCTTCTCCCTTGAAGGGTGAGGGTGAATGCCCGTGGGTTCGCGCGAAGAACACGAGGGATCGCCACATTTCCAAGCATTTCGAGTGCCCTGCCAATTTGGGTCTGAAGGCTACCGGTCCCCCCTCACCCCACCTTCTCCCCCGGCAAAACGGGGGAGAGGGATAGAGGAGCGTGCTGTACCACGGAGAACCCGGCAGCGCCTTTTTTTCTAATCCGTTTTGATCTTTTCTTCTGATAAGGTGTTGTCATGCTGAGTCACACGAAGAATCCCGCTCGGCTGTGCCACCTTCAACCTGGGCACAGATCCTTCGCCTCCGGCTCAGGATGACCGGGTGCTCGTTTAATTTCTACATGGTGAAATTGAAGCGTTGACCCCTCATGGGAAACGCCCATTCCTGCGAAAAGCTGTGCTGGATTATTCGAAGAATGCCTGTCCTTGCCATGCAGCGTATTGGTAAGATGCGCGGTGCCTCGCGAATCAACCTCCTGTGCCCTTCATGGCTTTTCGATATAGGGTGTCTCACGTTCCAGTCGCACCCGACCGTGGCGTCACACGTGGCGCGCCTGAAGTGTGTGGAACATCTTTCACGTGCTATTCGCCGTCCCTTGCCAGGGTGGTCATTTCGTTTCCCCCTTTGAAAAATGGGGTAAAGGGGATTTGACAGATGGAGTCTTTCATCTGAATACTCAGCCGCCTGGCTGTGGGGATTGGTATGAAGTTGTCCTTGGTGAGATCGCCCATGAATGCAAAGTCCGGCATCGGGGAATAATGCGGCATGCACACACTTGAATCGCTGGTTTCGACGGTAGCCGGTTGGGTGTGGGGCCCGCCGATGCTGATCCTGTTGGTCGGCACGGGGTTGTACCTGACCATTCTGTTGAAAGGCATGCAGTTTCGCGTCTTGCCGCATGCCCTGAAATTAATTTTTCAAAAAGAGCTCAGCCGGAATGGGGACATCAGCCATTTTGCGGCGCTGATGACGGCGTTGTCGGCCACGGTAGGGATCGGCAATATTGTCGGAGTAGCGGCGGCCATCACGCTCGGCGGACCCGGCGCCGTATTCTGGATGTGGATGACCGGATTGGTGGGCATGGCGACCAAATACGCCGAAGCGGTGCTGGCAGTGAAATACCGCGAGCAGGGTGAATACGGGATGCGTGGCGGGCCGATGTATTACCTGGCCAAGGGTGCCGGGCTACCGTGGTTGGGGTGGCTGTTCGCCCTGTTTACCGCCTGTGCGGCGTTCGGCATCGGCAACATGACGCAGGCCAACGCTGTGGCCGGTATCTTTGAGGCGACCTTTCAGATCCAGCCCTGGATCACCGGCGTGGTGTTGATGGTGTTGACCGCGCTTGTGATTTTGGGTGGCATCACATCCATCGGGCGGTTTACCTCCGTGCTGGTGCCATTCATGATCGCGGGATATGTGGGGTCGGCCCTGGTCGTGCTGGCGCTGCATGTGACGGAAATTCCTCAAGCCTTGTTCAGTATTGTGTATCACGCGTGGAATCCGATCGCGGCAGGGGGCGGGTTTGCCGGCGCGACGGTTGCTGCTGCCATGCGGTACGGGTTGGCGCGTGGGGTGTTTTCCAATGAATCGGGACTGGGCTCAGCGCCGATTGCCGCGGCCGCCGCACGCACAGACGACCCGGTCAGGCAGGCATTGGTCAGCATGACCCAGACCTTTATCGACACGCTGATCGTCTGCAGTATGACGGCGCTGGTCATCCTGACTGCCACCTCCTGGACACAAGGCATCGGTGCGGCCCAACTGACCAGCACCAGCTTCGGGGAAACCCTGGGCCACACGGGAGAACTCATCGTCGCGCTGTCCATCGCCCTGTTTGCCTATTCGACCTTGATCGGCTGGAACTATTATGGCGAAAAAGCCATTGAGTATCTGATTGGACCCAAGGCCATCGTGTATTACCGTGTGGTCTTTGTTACAGTGGTGCTGATCGGTGCGACATCCAGGTTAGAATTCGTCTGGAATTTTTCCGATCTCATGAATGGCATGATGGCCATCCCGAATCTGATCGGATTGCTGTTACTGGCCAATGTGGTCAAACAGGAAACGGCACGCTACTTCAGCCGTCGGCAACCTCTGGAAAGTCCCACTGTGGCAAAGAGAGGCTAAGAGGGATGAAGGGGGATGACATCATGAGTGATCGGCAATTCCTCCGCCTTCGTCATGCCCAACATCCTTCATCGGGCATCCATCTTTTTCTTCGTCGTTCCTCTGCACTCCGACATACCACCATTACGAATCCGCAATCCATCCCCCCAGCTTCAGTAACGCATAGGGCGCCAGATAATAGGCCAAAACTGAAATGAGCACTCCCAGCGCAGCCCCGGATAACCCCCTCACAAAAACCCCAATCAAGGGAAGCAGAAACACGATCAGGATCATTATAAGGGCGACGCCCTTATGACGTTCGTAGAAGGCTTTGCGGCGGTCACTCTTAAAGGAATCGGCCAATGAAAGGTCAGGAGGAAGAGCCATGGAGACAGTATAAAACAAATGCCGCCCTCTTTGGTGAGTTTCCTTCCAATGTTCCCGGTTATTACCATCAATCTCTCCCCCCTCCCTCATTCCCGCAGTGAAATTCCCCCTTTCGCAAAGGGGGATTATGGGGGATTTATCAGTCTCGACTCAGTGTCATGCCCGCCAGTTGTCAGCGGGCACCCATCTTCTCCTACTCCGTCATTCCCGACGTTAGTCATCGGGAATCCCTCAGTGCTCGCCATGCCCGATGCATGCTGAGCGATGAACACATGGAGCAAGACCTGGGAGGCGTTGTCATCCTGAGAGAAACGAAGGATCTCGCCAAGCCATGGCACCTTCAACCGGGGCACCGATCCATCACTCTGGCCTCCATCCGCGCTCGTCATTCCCGCCAGTCGTAAGCGGCATTCATCTTCTCCTACTCCGTCATTCCTGCACGCCTTTGGCAGGAATCTCTCCCCCCTCGTCATTCCCAACGGTCGTTATCGGGAATCCATCTTCTCTTTCTCCGCATTCCCGCCAAAATTTTCCCCCTTAGACAAAGGGGGAGTAAGGGGGATTTTAAAATCAAATCAAACGTTTCCGCTGATTTCCCTGCACCCTTGCTGCGGGGGGTCAGTATTTGGCCGCAATTCACCCGGATTGTGAGGCAGGACCAAGTGTCGTTGCACGTGCGGTCGTATCAGGAGATTCTCACGCTCGGGCAAGAAATAACCCGGCATGGCAAGCGGGGCTCAACCCGTATGGAAGGAATTAAACGAGTGGGTGAACAGAAAAATATCGGCGATCAATAAAGACCGGAAAAAACCGAAAAGAAAAATTTCCTCTGAGTCAAACACGCGGTCGGCTAAGAGAAATGGGTGAAGGAAGGAGAGCCTTTGGGCTTCGTAAGCAAGGCAGTAGAGATGCGTGCTTACAAGGCCAGTCCCCTTTGAGGTGATCAGGTAACCTTTTCTTCAATTGCTGGACGTTTGTCCTGAGCCCTGCCGAAGGATAGTCGCCATAGCTCAACCCGTCGTCGAGGAGCACGTTGCAGTGATTCCAAAGCTTTTGCACGATAGCAGAGGGACTCATGGAGAGAAGGTTCCAAGCTTGTTCATGGTTTATAATACGTACTGAGATTAAGGCACGATGCGCAAAAAACCTCTCATAGAACCGAACTCCTATCTCAAGGCGCCGGAGAAATACCGGCAAGACTTGATCACCAATATTTCCAGCTCTACCGCAATCGAAACCGGGGTGCCAGCCGAAGAGATTGCCCGTATCTTAACCCAAACAGGAAAGGCTGAAACGGTTAAGAAGCCGAAAGGCTCTGGGCAATAATCTCCTCCCAAAGCTTCTCCATAGGAGCATAGCGTGTATCCATGCCCACTTGGATCGCGCCAAAGTACGCGTGTTTCCTCTCACCCGTCAGTACTCGGAAATTTAACAGTGGTAACTCCGTCTGAAGGCCCATCAGGGTAGAAAGCAAATGAGGCACTCGCCTATTCCCATTCCGAAACGGATGAATCAGCACCAGCTCCATGTGTGTTTCTGCCAGAACTCGCAGGATTTCTTGGGGGATTGGGAAACGGCACGGTGTCCAGCGGCCCAACACGTTCCGGTCAAATTGTTCCATCTCTATTTATTGCATGGAACGCAGGAAGTCGTGTTCAAGTGACGTACTAAATCTGTGCAGGGATCCTATAGCTTTGACGAACTGGGATGAGACAGATTGAAGAACTACAAAAATTGCCCGCCATGGTTGCCACGGCTCAACGTCCGGCAAAACATGACAGGAGTGGCAGAATTTTTAAACGAGAGACCGGGGACTCACGGAGAATCGGGTTCAAGGACAGGAGGACGAATCCGAATGCGACCGGGTTCAGCCGTCACGATGGCGCCAGTTAATAAATCAACAGCGTACCGGTCGAGCAGAGTGAAGCAGATGTCAGTCTGCCGTCGAATAGACCAATTGACAAGCCGGATGATGCCACCATGTGGTTGCTCAAGCACCACGGCCGGTTCACCAAAATCCTTATCAAGTGTGACAAGAATACGGTTGTCCTGAAAGGCTGAATTCACAATTTTTTGATCTCCGGGATTTTCAGCCCAATCACCTGCCCAGAGAATGTCATACCCCAAGGCCCTGAAGGCGTCACACACGCCGCGTCCGATACCTGTATCGAGAAAAAGCTTCACGTGGCCGATTCAATCGGGAAAGGGTCGATTCGCTCATGCCCCACGAGACGGCGGGCATACACGAGGCAGGCTTGAATATCTTCGGGTTCCAACCAATGATACCCTTGAAGGATCATTTCGGAGGTGTCACCGGCAGCCAGCATGCCAAGCACATGTTCCACCGCAAGGCGGTGACCGCGAATGATGGGCTTGCCTCCAAAAATTTCGAGATTGATGGTGATGCGTCGAAGAAGAACTTGCTCATCCATAACCGACCTCGCGTTTCCCAATAATAACTCACAGACCAACAGAAGAAAACCTTGAACCGAAGGGCACAGGAAAGTTGTTTGGCGATCACTGCAGGCAACTGCAGATTCGTCTAAGTCTGTAATATTCCCAATCAAAGGCGGGCTTGAACGAATGGTATGGTCCAAAACTCAATGTGCGCGGTATCAACGCCCCCAGGCCAACGATCTATCATCTCGACCGAAGAGAGAGATCTTTGGGGATATCAGGGAAGATTGACTTAGAGCTTATCCGTAAATAATATTTATCGCCACAGGGACTTTCCTCAACGCGATGATCGCCGCGGCCAGATGGGTGAGTCCGAGGAAACTGCGTTCGAGCTTCTCAGACCGCACGAGCAGCTTGCGAAAGCGATTGAACCAGCTATGCGCCACCTCCACAATCCACCTCCGGGCTCGCGTCGTCGGATGCCGCCGTTTTTCCTCGGCTTCCTGCCCACGCCCTTTGACATGGGCCATGTAGCCATGCGTTTCAATGATGACACACGCCGGCATGCCGGTGTAGCCCGCATCGGCACAGAAGTGTTGGCTGCGTCGCTCACGCGGCAAGGGACGCGGCACCACCATGGCGTCAAGGACGGCGGCAAGCTGGCTCACATCATGGCGGTTGGCCGCGGTCACGATGATCGACAGCGGGACGCCACGGCCGTCCACCAGCAGGTGGCGCTTGCTGCCATTTTTTTCCCCGATCCGTCGGATTCGGTCCGACAGCTTCCTGAGCCAATGGCGCTTTCATCAGGGCCCCGTCGATACTCTGCCAGCGCCAGGCGATGCCTTCCAAGTCGTCATACTCCGCCAGCCCGGCCTGCCACAGGGCTTCG